>JABWBZ010000217.1 GCA_013359335.1 bacterium | reverse complement strand
GTTTAAACGCTTTCCATGGAACGGTCTGACATTGAAAGAAGTAGAATCGCAGATCGTCGATCGCGTGCAGGAATTGGTTTTAGAAAAAGGAAGAGCTTTACCGGGCGTCCGGCAAGCACTCGATTTTTTTCATAAAAAAAATCTTCCTCTTGCGCTGGCTTCATCGTCGCCGCAAAGGTTGATTCAAACAGTCGTAAATCATGTTCATATTACATCGGATTTTAAGATTATTCACAGCGGCGAACATGAGCCGTACGGCAAGCCGCATCCGGCGATTTTTTTGACGACAGCGCAACTTTTGAACTGCGATCCGACGCATTGCCTCGTGATCGAAGATTCTTTTAACGGTTTGATTGCCGCCAAGGCCGCGCGAATGAAAACGATCTGCATTCCCGAACACGCTTCTTTCGATCAAACGAGTTTCGATATCGCCGATGTAAAGTTGAAATCGTTAAATGAATTGACGGAAGAAATTTTTGATGTATTGAATCGACATTAAAATAACAGGGAAAATTCGTAGACAAGTTTGAACCACTACGCAACACCTGTTTTTTTATTCAGTTTCTTTTTCAAAATGCCGATGATTGCCCCTTGTATGATACTGGCAACGATAAGAGGCAAAAGATGTTCAGGTTTGTTTTTTATAACTGATTCTGCAATGTACCAAGGCAGATTCAAAAAAACAGTCAAAAGTATACTGGAAATAACCATCGGCCATTCATTCTGAATTAAACATATGATGGCTCCGCATGTAAACCAAAACAGTACGGCTTGGGCCAATACCCACAGGTTGATTGAAGGCTCAACTGAAAGAATGAGAAGGGCTTCGAGAATTGCCGGAACTGTTCCAGCAGTCAATGCATTTTTAATTAATTTTGACATCATGCTCCCATTTTTGTTGGGTAATTCCGATAAAAAATACGGCCATAAGGTGACAACATTATGTCAGCAAGCGACAGATTCAAAAACAATTTTGTTAGAGCCCATCTCAAAATACTATCTCGCAGAGGCGCAAGGGCGCAAAGTTATATATCTTAGCGACTTGGCGGCTTTGCGAGAATATACATTCCATTTTTTGAGACCAGCTCTAGTCATAATTTATTAACCGAATAAAACACTAAGGAAATCCGCGTGCAAGAACTTGACAAAGAAAAATTACAAATAATTTTTAATGAGATCGAAAAAGAGCTGGCTCGGGCAACGTCAAAATTTGATCCATATCATTCGTATCATGAAGGTTTCGCCGTGATCAAAGAGGAATTGGATGAATTGTGGGATGAGATCAAATCGAAAGATCACACCGATGAAGCATTACGAATGGAAGCCATTCAAGTTGCCGTGACGGCAATTCGATTCGTTCACGATTTACTGCCTCCAAAATAGAGATTCAGTCTCAAACAGATTAACATATTTCTTGTAAACCGGAGTAATTTTGATGAAATTTACAGAAATATCGGGTCTTGTGATAAGCGTGGTATCTCATGACTGGCTTTGGCATCACATCCGGAATTTAAAAAATTTAAAGAGCATGCGTGTGCGTGCTCTTTTTTATTTTAGAGGAGGAAAAGGTTTATGAAAAACTGGATCAGTTGGCTGTTGCTGTGTATGGTCTCGGCGGCAGGCTGGAGTCAAACAGCGTATGTTTTGAAAAACGTTTCGTATCAACCCGGTCAAAAATTATTTGTCGGTCTGGAAAGTAACGATCTCGGTGCGCCGTTGAAAATTTTGGTTTCCGATTCAACCGGTAAACCGATGGCCGGCGTCTCGGTTAAATTTGAGATTGTCGGCAAACCAAGCAAATCGCAGGGCGAAAAATTACACAAAGAAATAGTTGAAACGAATGCCGAAGGCATTGCTGAAAACGGATTTGTTCTCGGCGACCAGGCCGGCGATTACTTGATCATTGCGCATACAGAAGGTATGGTCGGTGAAACTCCTGTGATCCTCGTTCGCGCGCAACGCACGCTGTGGTGGATGTTTTTGGTGATCGGGCTTTTTGGAGGATTGGGAATTTTTCTGTACGGCATGGGACTTGGCTCCGGCGGTCTTCAGAAGATTGCCGGCGAGCGGCTGCGAACTAT
This sequence comes from bacterium, assembly GCA_013359335.1. Lineage (GTDB taxonomy): Bacteria > CLD3 > CLD3 > SB21 > SB21 > JABWBZ01. The sequence goes on along the minus strand of JABWBZ010000217.1, from coordinate 3,753 downwards.
TTTAGCCGTGTTAACGAGCAATCGGTTTTTAGGATTGCTGGTCGGAATTGTCATCACGGCGATCGTACAGAGCAGTTCCGCCACATCCGTAATGGTTGTCGGCTTGGTAAGTTCATCGCTGATGACATTGACGCAAGCCATCGGCGTTTTGATGGGCGCGCACATTGGTACGACGATCACAGTGCAATTGATCGCCTTCAATGTTTCAGATTATTCGCTGTTGCTCGTTGGAGCGGGATTTTTAATTACGTTGATCACAAAAAGAAAATTTTACATTTATCTCGGCGAAATTATTTTGGGATTCGGTTTTATTTTCTTCGGCATGGCGGTGATGTCTCAGGCGATCGGGCCCCTGAAATCGATGCCGGCGTTTATTGCATGGCTGTTGAAATTCGGTGAAAGCCCGCTGCTCGGCATTTTAGCATCGACGCTTTTTACCGGCATTATTCAAAGCAGCGGTGCGACGATTGGTCTGTGCGTCGTGATGGCAAGCGAAGGGCTGTTGTCGTTTGAATCGGCGATGCCACTGGTTTTTGGCGCTAATATCGGAACGTGTATGACCGCACTGCTATCGGCCATTGGCGCGACGACGGACGGCAAACGAACCGCCCTGGCGCACACATTGTTCAGCGTCATCGGCGTTGTCCTGTTTACGCCATTTTTGATTCCGTTCGAAAATGTAATCCGCAATATCACGCACGCGATGGGCACCGATGCTGTCCCACGTCTGATCGCCAACGGGCACATGTTTTTTAATATTTTTAATGCTGCGATTTTAATTGCGTTCGTTCCAGCCACGGCGAAATTAATTACAAAACTGATTCCTGAAAAAGCCGAGTCGAAAGAATTCAAACCGAAATATTTGAACAACGCTTATCTCGAAACCCCGGAAATCGCATTACAGCAGGCGCAATTGGAAGAAGACCGGTTGGTGGATGTTGTGCGGCAAATGTATGCGACCGTTCCATCGCTTTTCAAACAAAACAATGAAGCTGAAATTGCCAAAATGCAGGAGCACATGAAAAATGTTAACATGCTGGAAGGCGAGATCCGGCGTTATCTGACACGGCTATCACAAAAAAGCATCAGCCTTACGCAATCACGTCGACTGATGAGATTACTTCTGACCATCGACGACATCCGGCATATCAGTAATCGTTTGGGCGATTATCTGCCGGAAATAGCAACAAAGCTTTCTGATAATAAGTGGACCTTGCCGGAAGCGGATCGGAAGGACTTTGAAACATTCCTGAAAGCCGTCGGCGAGAGAATGGAAAATACTTTCAAAACTTTGCATAAAGAAAACAAACAAGAAGCCGAGGAACTGATTAATTCAAAACGTTCGATGTCTGAAATGGAAGTTCGCCTGCGCGAAGCGCATCTTCAGCGCGTGCAAAAAGACTTTGCAACGTATATGAATACAAGCCCGGTGATGCTCGACTTGCTCACGGCGCTGAAGCGCGTCGATACGTTTTGCGTGAAAATCGCGCACGAGATTGTAGATCAATTTAAATTCTGAGTGTAAAAATTTTTTGAATGTTTAAACTCCACCTAACAACGGAGGGGATTATGAACATTCAACGTTTTTTAGTGTTGCTTTTTGCTATGTTGATATTGCCGGCATGCGACGATGACGAAGCGATTGACTACAATCTTGCTGGAACATGGGTGGGATCATACGATGGCATCAGTGGCAGTGGCGTATTGACCAGTATTTTGGATCAGACTGGTAATCAGGTTACGGGAACCTATATGACCGTGGAAGACACAGGCACAGTGGCTGGTTCGGTTGACGGTAAACGGTTTGAAGCAACGTTGACCAGTACGGTTTATTTGTGTGAATCGTACCTCCATCTTACGATTCAGGATAGCACACACATCAGCGGATACTATGCCGGTTATGATGCATGCGCTGATTCGGGAAGTATCAGCCTGACAAAGCAATAACGTTAGTAATAGCCCAAAAACGAAACGATGCGTTTCGGAAAACGCGTCGGAAGGTTGTAATAGATTTTTTGTGCCTTTTTGCGGCAATTAAAAATAATTTTAGTCCCAGTGTTCTCTATGTCTCCGTGGCAATACTTTCTTTACCATCCCAAAATATACGCGAACATCAGCGGGGCTACGATCGTAGCATCCGATTCGATGATAAATTTCGGCGTATCTTCGGCTAATTTTCCCCACGTGATTTTTTCGTTTGGTACCGCGCCGGAATAAGAACCGTAACTCGTCGTTGAATCGCTGATCTGGCAGAAATACGACCACAAAGGAACGTTGGTGCGGTGGAGATCCTGATGCAGCATCGGCACAACGCAGATCGGAAAATCGCCTGCGATACCGCCACCGATCTGGAAAAATCCTACGCCGTATTTCGTTGCGTATTCAGTGTACCACTCAGCAAGCATCATCATATATTCGATACCGGTGCGCACGGTGTGCACGTTTTTCACGTCGCCTTCGATGCAATGCCCTGCAAAAATATTTCCCAGCGTCGAATCTTCCCAGCCCGGCACGATAATCGGTAAATTTTTTTCCGCCGCCGCGATCATCCAACTGTTTTTCGGATCGATCTGGTAATATTGTTTTAATTTACCGCTCAACAAAATTTTGTACATGAATTCATGCGGGAAAAAAGATTTTCCACCGGTATCGGCGGCTGCCCATTCATCAAGCACCGCTTTTTCAATACGTCGGATAGCCTCTTCCTCAGGAATACACGTGTCGGTGACGCGATTCAGATGTTTGTCTAATAGTTTTTGTTCATCCGCCGGTGTGAGGTCACGGTAATGGGGAATGCGTACATAATGATCGTGTGCGACCAGATTGAAAATGTCTTCTTCAAGATTGGCGCCGGTGCAGGTGATGGCATGAACTTTATCCTGCCGGATCATTTCCGCCAGCGAAAGTCCGAGTTCTCCAGTACTCATCGCGCCGGCTAACGTCACCATAAATTTTCCGCCTTTATTTAAATGCGCTTCATACGCTTTAGCCGCGTCAACTAAAGCCGCAGCATTAAAATGACGATAGTGATGAAGGATAAATTGGGAGATGGGTCCTTTGGCCATGAGCATAAACTCCTTTTTAAATGAACAAGCAACGGCAATTTAGTAACTTAGAATAATTCTGCAATAGAAAAAAACGCTTGAATCATCTTCGTCTTACTGACATAACGTTGTCAGTAATCATGGATAAATTGATCAAAATCGAGTTGCTTTTTGAAATATCGATTTGCAAATTCCAAGCATTCCTTCATAAGCATTGTTGAATAAAACCTAAACCCGAAAGGACATGTGTATGAAATCCCGTATTCTTTTTTGCGGACTTATGTTAGCGGTGTTTTTTATGAGCGCGAGTGCCCAAGACAAAGCCGCTATGGATGAAATGATGAAAAAATGGATGGAAATGGCTTCGCCAGGCGAAGCGCACAAGAAACTCGGTGATTTTGTAGGTACGTGGGAAACGACCAGTACTATGTGGATGGAAGGTCCTGACAAAAACCCAACCGTCACCAAAGGTACGTGTGAAACGAAGTGGGTGCTCGACGGACGTTTTATCATCGACGATTTCAAAGGCGAAATGATGGGTAAACCGTTTCTCGGGATCGGTCTCACTGGTTACGATAATCTTAAGAAAAAATACGTCGGATTTTGGGCGGACAATTCATCGACGGCGATGTATATGATGGAAGGTAATTTCGATCAATCCGGTAAAGTTTTGACATTGTGGGGCAAAGCCGACGATATGATGACCGGC
>JABWBZ010000216.1 GCA_013359335.1 bacterium | reverse complement strand
AACCGGTTCCGAGAATAACGAGTCGTTTTTTCATGAGTTTGGATAAGCATTTCTCGCAAAGACGCCAAGCCGCTAAGTGGCACAAAAAATTCTTTGCGGCATTGCGGCACTGCGAGAGTTCTTAATCAATTGCGCGGATGCTTTCAATAATGGTCTGCAGAATTTTTTCAGCTTCTTTATTTTCAACATTATTGAATCCGCTGTCCACGAGGTACACGCGTTCCTTGTGATTGCCGACGCCTAATTTGATAAACGTCTGAATGTTTTCGAGGTGCGTGATTCCGGTAGAAAAGACGAAATCGATGTTGTTGATTTTTTTCTGCTCTTCGAGGAGAAACTGGCTGGTGGAATAGGTGACTTTGAGATACGAGAGAATAATATCGTTTGAAGATTTCAATTCATTGCTGGTCGACGTGATAAAAAAATACATCTGGTTGTCAGGGCTGACGCATTCAATATAACTATACTCTTCTTTGCTGTCGGTATTAAACGTCACGTACCAGTCGGACGGCGTTTTGAATTCGACGAAATAATTTTTGAACTCATGTTTTTCCCATTCGTCTTTGGGTTTATCTTGTGCGGTCGTCGTGGAAGTCCATAACGGGCAGAGAGCAAGCAGGGTAATGATGGTAAAACGATTCACAGACGCCTTTATGGTTTAATAACGTTGAATACATCGGCAGCATGCGTGTCCACTTTCACCTTATCGAATACATGTTCGATCATGCCGTCTTTATCAATGATAAACGTCGAGCGTAAAATTCCTTCGTACTCGCGGCCATAGAGTTTCTTCAATCCCCATGCGCCGTATTTTTCGGCGACTTTGTGATCGGGATCGCTGAGCAAGGGAAAGGGAAGTTTATATTTGGCTGTAAATTTTTGATGAGACTTCTCATCATCGGGGCTGATGCCGAAGACGGCGATTTTATATTTTTTGAAATCGGAGTAGTCGTCCCGGAAGCTGCATGCTTCTTTGGTGCATCCCGGTGTATCGTCCTTAGGATAAAAATACAATACGACATATTGTCCTTTATAATCGGACAATTGCACGGTGTTGCCGTCGGTGTCTTTTAATTTAAAATCAGGGGCTTTGCGGCCGGGCTTGAGCATGGCATTCCTTGTGATTAATCCGGTAGAACTTCCGTTTTCCATTCTAAATTGTCAAAGCGAGTATCGGTATAACGTTTTTTGACGATGAGAACGGCGAGACGCTGATAATCGGCTTCGCTCATGGTTGTAATGGGATCGAACTCTTCATAACTCCGGCGGATAAAGTCGAGGTTGTTGGTTTTGAATTCTTCAATGATCCCGTTTTCTTCATTGGTCACTCGGATCGTCATAGAGGGCCTCCTGTATGAATTGGATTTTTATTCTTGGACTGCTTCTTTGATGTCCGCATAATTGGCGTGGCCAAGCATTTCAAGATAAGTTTTGGCGTCACGCTGGCATTTGCGGGCATTGCGGCCGTGTGTGGAGATGACCGCAACTTTTTCGAACGCTTCTTCCGCTTCTTTCCATTTTTCCATGTAGACAAACGTCTTGCCTAATTCGAGATAATAAACCGGGAGTGAGTCATTGATCGTAATGGCCGCTTTGAAATGTTCGACAGATTTTTCGTTGGTCGCTTCACCCAAAACCTGGCGATCGGTCATGCGTAAATAACTCCGCGTCAGCCAGTTCAAATTGGCAATTTCCCGGTTCCAGCGGCCGAGAAGGTAATGACAAACATCCGACTGAGGATTCAGCAACAATCCTTTTTCCGCTTCGGTGCGAACTTCATTCAGGCAGGTCACTTTATCCTTGCCCGATTTATGCAGAGCCAGTTTACCCAAAGCAATGGCCAGCATCGTGTGGCCTTCCGCGTGATTCGGATTGAGTTGGACTGCATTGCGCGCAACGTCGACCGCTTCCTGATATTTGACTAACTGATCGGTGCCTTTGGGCAAAACGTCACCCATGGCGGTAAGCTCGGCGACCATCTTCCATAGAGCTTCCACATGGTAACCGCTAATATCGAAAGCCGATTTATACGCTTTATAAGCTCCTTCGTTGTCGTTGATGCGATGCAACGAATCGCCGATTTCAATCCAGCGTTCGGGCGTCTGTGCGTTGGCATTCACGAATAATATTATAGGAAATAACGGTGCGATCATCCAACGGAGAGAATATGTGTGCCTTGTGTGTGCAATACTCATGGGTGCGCGTTAAGCGTTAACAATAAATCGGTGTAGCCTGTTACAAGTAGGGATTAAGCGCATTTGTGAGAATTTTGACAAGGCATTGTAGTATTTTTCATCGCTAAAGTCAAGATTTTTGTCGGCTTCCAACGCATGTCGGGGTAAGGCTCTACAAAAAAACAGTGGAAAATATCGGTTTTTTTTCATTGATTGGCACCGGCAGTTTCTTGATTTGAGATATAAAGGAATATCGTGCCTCTTTCCCGCCGCCATTTTCTTCAAAGACTGGGCTTGAACGGCCTGATAGTATTGCTCGCGCGGTACGGTTTGGCGCCGTCCGTTTGGGCTGATGAAGAATCGATGTATCTGCGTAATGACGAATTGCCCGTCATTAAAACCGACTATCCCGGTAATATTCTCATCGACGGCCGTTTTGTAAATGAAGACCGTTCTTATGTCAATAACTCATTCGGGAAAATTTTCAACTGGATGATGTCGGCCAATCCGCAAAAAAAAGAAAAAGAAGAAGACCCATTTAAACTCAAAACTATCAAACTTCCCCCGCTCAACGATATCGATAAAGATTGTATTATCTGGCTTGGCCATGCCAGTTTTCTGATTCGCCTCGACGGCAAATGGCTGTTGACTGATCCTTGCCTGACGCATCCGCCGACGCAGGAACGTTTGGTCGAACTGCCCATTCCGATTGAAAAAATCGAACCCCTCGATTACCTGTTGCTTTCGCACGGCCATTACGACCATCTCGATCGCACCACCGTCGAAAATTTGCCGGCCCGGGGCGTAAAAGCATTATTGCCGCTGAGAATGGGAGAACTCATTCGCGCGATGAATAAATTCATGGACACGCAGGAGTCGGGCTGGTATCAGCAATTCAATATAAATGAATCATTTAAAATTTATTTTCTTCCCGCACAGCATTGGTACCTGCGTGTTCCGTGGGATCGCAATAAAATTCTCTGGGGCAGTTTTCTCATCGAAAGAAACGGGATGAAAATTTATTTCGCCGGCGACACCGCATACGCAGAACATTTCAAAGAAATTTATAAGCTGTTCGGTGTGATCGATTACTGTTTATTGCCCGTCGGCGCTTATAAACCGACGTACATCATGAAAACCAACCACACCAATCCCGAAGAAGCCGTAGCGGCGTTTAATGAATTACACGGTAAAGTGTTTATCCCGATGCATTACGGTACGTTCGACCTGGCGGACGAACCTTTGGGAGAGCCCGTACGGTGGCTGCAAAAATTGAACGACGAAAAGAACATCAACGGTGAATTAAAAATACCCGATGTCGGGGAAATCATGTATATTTGAGGCGGTTATGAAATTACTTAATGAAACCGATATCAAAAATATCCGCGAAGCTTTGCGGAAGTGGAAAAAACCCGAAGAGGTTGTTAAAAAATACGACGATAGGTATTTGGCCAAACAAATTGAAGCATGGAAAAAATTTGTTTCAATGGAATGGCATACGGGCATGGAAAGTAAATATGCCGTCGATGTAACCGTTCGATACTGGCTGCAAGTGGTGATTGAATCTGCCACAACGGCGTCTATGGATAAAATTAAAAAAACGATCGATCCGTACGATGAAATGTTTAAATCGAAAATGATACCGCAACAAACAACCGTGTATGCGGCTCAAACTCCACTGAGAGGGAGCGAATATTTTTGGGAAACGCATACTATTCTCCATTAACTACCTAACGTGAGGCTGAATTATGAAACGAAACATGCTCTTGCTGCTGCTGGCGCTTTGGATAGCCGGTTGTGCACAGAAAAAACAAGCTTCGGGCGAAAAAGAATTCAAATACCTGACCGAGCAATTTGCCGACCTGAAGACTGTCCGTTATCAGATTCCTGGATTTGAGGAACTGACGCCGAAACAAAAAGAACTGCTGTATTATCTCTACCAGGCATCGTTGTCGGGGCGCGATATTTTTTGGGATCAGAATTATAAACATAATCTGACGATTCGGCGTACGCTGGAAGCGATTATTACCGGCTACAAAGGCGACCGTAATACGGAGGATTTTAAAAAATTCATGATCTATACGAAACGCGTTTGGTTTTCCAACGGTATTCACCATCATTATTCCAATTACAAATTTGATCCCGGTTTTTCGAAAGAATATTTTGCGGAGTTGGTCAAAAATTCCCCTGAAGGAAAATTTCCTCTCAAAGACGGCGAAACGGCGGAGCAATTGACAGCCCGCCTCACGCCGATCATGTTCGATCCTGCCATCGACCCGGTACGCATCAATCTCGATCCGAAAGACGATCTGATTAAAACTTTTTCTGGCAATACGTACGAAGGGTTGACGCAAAAAGAAGTAGAGGATTATCATAAAAAGATTACCGATAAAAATGATCCGGAACCCATTTGGTACGGCTTGAACTCCAAGCTGGTCAAAGAAAACGGTAAGATCGTGGAGAAAACATGGAAAGTTGGGGGGATGTACACGCAAGCCATCGAAAAAATCGTTTACTGGCTTGAAAAAGCCGTGACTGTTGCTGAAAACGATGGACAAAAACGCATTTTTGAAAAACTGATCGAATTTTACAAAACGGGCGATTTGAAAAAATGGAATGAGTACAACATTCTGTGGTTAAAAGACGTCGACTCCCGCATCGACGCCGTCAATGGATTCATCGAATCGTACGGCGATCCGCTCGGCTATCGCGCGCATTACGAAGCCATCGTATCCATCAAGGATCTGGAAGCATCCAAACGTATCGATGCTATCGGCAAAGAAGCGCAATGGTTCGAAGACCATTCAACCATCGCCGACGCGCACAAGAAGAAAGACGTGAAAGGTATTTCTGCGAAAGTGATCACCGTGGTCGTCGAATCGGGCGACGCATCGCCGACGACTCCGATTGGGATTAATTTACCGAACGCCAACTGGATTCGCCAGTTACACGGTTCCAAATCGGTTACGTTGGGCAATATTGTCGATGCGTATAATCAGGTCGGCTTGAAAAGCGGTTTGGCTGAAGAATTTTATTATTCGAAAGAACAAGTTGATCGCCTCCAAAAATACGGTCCTATTGCCGATAATTTGCACACCGACATGCACGAGGTGATCGGTCACGCTTCAGGCCAGATCAATCCGGGCGTCGGTACGCCGAATGAAACGCTGAAAAATTATTCATCATCGATCGAAGAAGCCCGTGCCGATCTGGTTGCACTCTATTTTATCATGGATCAGAAACTTATCGATATCGGTGTGCTTCCTAATTTTGACGCGGCCAAAGCAGAGTATGACAAACAAGTAACCAATGGGCTCATGATACAACTCACGCGCCTAAAACTTGGCGAAGATATTCAGCAAGCGCACATGCGCAACCGGCAGATGATTGCGAACTGGGTTTATGAAAAAGGCAAACCGGATAACGTAATCGAGAAAAAAGTTCGCGACGGCAAAACATTTTTCGTGATCAATGATTATCAGAAATTGCGCGAACTGTACGGCCAGTTGTTGAAAGAAACTCAGCGAATAACGTCCGAAGGCGATTTTGAAGGGGCCAAAAACCTGATTGAAACGTACGGCGTCAAAGTCGACCAGGAAATCCACAAAGAAGTTCTGGAGCGATATAAAAAACTTAACATTTCTCCTTATACCGGATTCATCA
>JABWBZ010000215.1 GCA_013359335.1 bacterium | reverse complement strand
TGCTCTTTTTCTGAATGATTGTATTCCGAATGCGCGATGCCCGATCCGGCCGACATGATTTGAACGTCGCCTGTGCGAATCACTTCATGGCGTCCCGTACTATCGCGATGTTCTAATGCGCCTAAAAGCGGTATGGAAACAATTTCCATATTGTCATGCGCGTGCGTGTCAAATCCTTCGCCGCCTTGTACGGTGTCGTCGTTCAAAACGCGTAATAACCCGAAGTGCTACGCGACGGATCATGGTAATGACCAAAACTGAATGAATGCCGGCTGGTAAGCCAACCGAAATTGGCTTTTCCACGCGAATCCGCTCTGTGAAGTATAGTTTTTATAGACCTCTCCTTTAGTTCTTTGATTGAATAATTTTTACACGAATGTTATCGAAATCGCTTGCAACAAATTCATTGGCTGAAACGATCTCCGTCAAACGTTTTTCCATTTCAAATTTGTTTTTCAGCGATAGAAAATAGTCGGTATCCGGGATGGCAATTCCGAACTCCCGTAAGCCAGCCGCTTGATCGGGAGGCTGGTTTCTTCCGGCCCAGATATTGGTTCCGATGTGGTGATGATAACCGCCGGCTGACATAAACAAAGCGCCTGGATATGAACTCTGCGTGATGTCCATTCCAAGGAGTTCATGATAAAATAAACGCGCTTTGCCGAGATCGGACACGTGAAGATGAATGTGGCCGATGTCCGTACCTTGCGGCAAGCCGCTCCACGACTCAACATTCGCATTCGTCAATAATTCATTGACATCAAGCGGATCGGTGAGCATAACAAGTTGTCCGTTTGAGTATGGCCATTCCGTTTTCGGGCGATCGGTATACAACTCAACCCCATTGCCTTCCGGATCAGCGAGATAAATCGCTTCGCTGACGCCATGATCGGCAAAACCATAAAAACGTTGTCCGAGGGCGATTAAGCGCTTCAATAACTGCGCCAGTGAGGAACGATCGGGCAAACGGATGGCCGTGTGATACAAACCGATCGTATTGGCGGGTTTTATTTTGGCTTCGGGCAATTCGGTCAAAATAATTTGAGGTGAATGTGTTTCGGCAACCGACAATTTTATTGTATAACTGTCATGACCGATGATCTTGAAACCGATTTTATGAACATAAAGATCGATCATCGATTGGAGGTGTGCTGCATGAAGATGAACGAACGCAATATGGGTATTTGTCGGCAATGAATTTATTTTCATAATATGTTTGAATTAATATATTTCAAATTCAAAATATATAACCCGTTTCTAATCAATTTATTCCCTTAAAGCCAGCCCGAGTTTTTTGAGTAGGCATCCCAATTGTTCCTGTTCATCCGGTGTAAGAACCGATGCGAGTTTGGTCACGTATTCGGCATGGTTGGCAAAAATCTGTCCGAATAATTTTTTTCCTTTTGGAGTCAGTCGGATTACGATTGACCGGCGATCTTCATCGTCGCGAACACGTTCAACCAGCCCTTCTTTTTCAAGGTTATCGACCACCACGGTCATGTTTCCGCCGGAAACAAGCATTTTCTTGCACAATTCACCGATGGTCATCGGGCCAAGGTGGCCAAGGCTTTCCAGAACCCCAAATTGCGGCTGCGTCAATCCGAACGTTCGGATATGATCGTGAGTTCGTTTGTTGAAAACGGAAAACGCCCGGGCAAGTTTAACCCACATGCTGAGCGCTCGGTCGGCTTGTTTCCCGTATTGTTTCGTTGTTTTCATAATTAGTTTGAATTCGTAATATTTATAACGAAAACGCTTTTGAAAAATTCGTTGTTTAAACAGCCGAACGGATCGAGTCGGGAATATGGATGGTGGTAGGAGCCGGTTCATCCGTTGCCATCAGATCTTTCAGTGTGATTTTGGTCACGACCTGATCGACGGCTTGTTGAATGGTTTGCCATAAACTTTTGACGGAACAGCTGACGTTGTGATTGCACATGTCTTCGACGCCGGCGTGTTTTTCGCAGAAATCGGCTTCAAAAAGCCGGCCGCCGAGAACGGCGAGCACTTCAGCGACTGAAATTTCTTCCGGTCCCCGCGAGAGGGCGTAACCGCCGTCTTGTCCACGCGTACTTTCGATAAATCCGCCGAGACGTAGGAGGCGCGTGAGTTTTGCAACATGCGGAATACTGATGCCTTCGGCATCGCTGATTTGAGGAATCGTCATACCGCCCAGATGCTGATGTTTGCCGATCTGGATCAGGCAGCGCAATCCGTATTCTTCTTGTGAACTGAATTTCATAACATACCTAATTCTAATTTAGCCGCTTCGCTCATCATCGAAGGGTTCCACGTCGGTTCCCATACGACTTCGACTTTGACGCCCGGAACGCCGTGAATGTTACGGACTTTATTTTCCACTTCGATGGGCAAGGATTCGGCTACCGGGCAGTGCGGCGAAGTCAGCGTCATTTTAACGTTTACGCTTTTGTCATCGCCGATCTCAATTCCGTATATCAATCCCATTTCATAAATATTGACGGGAATTTCGGGATCGTAACACGTACGCAACGTCTCGATGACCTGCGCTTCGACTTGCATTTTTTCAACTAAATTAGTTTCCATTGTATTCCGTTGTTACGATGTTGGGATCATTTTCAAGAGCGGATTGCACGGTGTGCCACGCTAAGCTGGCGCATTTTACTCTTGCCGGAAATTCTCTTACGCCGGCAAAAACAGCGAGTTTACCTAGTTTAGAACTATCGACCGGTCTGTCCATGTTTGACGTGACCAGCGTATGAAAACGTTCGAATAATTCCTTGGCCTCGGTTTTGGTTTTTCCTTTCAATACTGTTGTCATCAACGATGCGGAAGCCTTCGATATGGCGCAGCCAGATCCTTCGAACCGAATGTCTTTGATCGTATCATTTTCCAAAATCAAATAAACAAACAAATGATCGCCGCATAAAGGATTGAAGCCTTCATGCTGGCAGTTGGCGTGATCGAGTTTTCCAAAATTTCTAGGATTTTTGTTGTGATCTAAGATCACTTCCTGGTACAAATCGCGCAGTTCAGACATTAGCTGAATACTTTCATAACTTTTTTAATGGCGTCCGCTAAAATATCGATTTCCTCTTTGGTATTATACATAGCGAGGGAAGCGCGCGACGTTGCCGGCACTTTGAAGAACTGCATGACCGGCTGCGTGCAATGATGGCCTGTTCGAATGGCAATGCCTTCGACGTCTAAGAACGTTCCAACGTCATGCGGGTGCACGTTGTCGAGAACAAAAGATAAAATCCCGGTTTTATTTTTTGCCGTCCCGATCAACCGCAATCCTCTGATAGACGACAAAACCTCCGTTCCATATTCCAACAACTCATGTTCATACGCGCCGATAGCCTCGATTCCGATCGATTGTAAATAACGGATTCCTGCCGTCATGGAAATTCCGCCGACAATGTTAGGCGTTCCGGCTTCGAATTTATACGGCAATTCGTTAAACGTCGTTTTCTCGAACGTGACCGAACGAATCATATCGCCGCCGCCCTGATACGGGGGCATTTTTTCGAGCAATTCTTGTTTGGCGTACAAAACGCCGACGCCAGTCGGCCCGTAAATTTTGTGGCCGGAGAAAACATAAAAATCACAATCCAGTTCGCGCACATCCACCGTCAGGTGCTGCACGGCCTGCGCGCCATCCAATAAAACCGGCACGCCATAACAATGAGCCATAGCGATCATTTCCTTCACCGGATTGATCGTTCCGAGTGAATTGGACACATGAACGATGGAAACAAATTTAGTTCGAGGGGTAAATAATTTTTCATAAGCATCCGGCAGCAATTCACCGCGCTCATTCATCGGAATGATGCGAAGTTTTGCGCCCGTTTGTTCACAGACGATCTGCCACGGAACAATGTTCGAATGATGTTCCATGGCCGAGATGATAATTTCATCGCCTTCTTTGAAAAACGTACGTCCGTACGACTGTGCCACAAGATTGATTCCTTCCGTCGTGCCGCGGACAAATAGAATTTCTTTTTCGGAAGCGGCATTGAGGAAATCTTTTAAAATCGTCCGCGTATTTTCATAAGCCATAGTGGCTTGTGAACTCAGATAATGAACGCCGCGGTGAATGTTAGAATTTTCAAGAGTATAATATCGGGTAATGGCGTCGATCACGACTTGCGGTTTCTGACTGGTGGCGGCGTTGTCGAGATACACCAGCGGTTTTCCATGCACTTGCTGTTTGAGAATGGGGAAATCTTCCCGGATTTTTCGTACGTCGAAGTCGGTTTCGCTATGTATAACGGAGGCAACGCTCATTTTGTGATCTTTTCGTTTTTATATTCGCAACACACTTTAAAGTTGCAGGACAAATTAAGTCGCTACTTTTTCAATCGTTCCAGCAAAATTTTATTCAATTCCTCGCGCAAAGGTTCGTAGCGCACCTGTTCGACCACGCTCCCCGCAAAAGCCTGCGTCAAAAGGTTTTCCGCTTCCTGCTTACCCAGTCCGCGAGCACGGAGATAGAACAACATTTCCGCGTCGATTTGCCCGACCGTCGCGCCGTGAGTGCATTTGACGTCGTCGGCAAAAATTTCCAACTGCGGTTTGGTATTGATCGTCGCGTCTTTTGACAAAAGCAGCGCATGATTCGATTGTTTCGCATCCGTTTTTTGTGCGTCCTGTCGGACAAGAATTTTACCGTTGAAAACAGCAGTCGATTGATCGGCCAGAATTCCTTTATACACTTCGAAACTATGGCAATGCGGTTTGGCATGATCGATAAACGTTCGGTTGTCGACATGCTGATGATCGCGCACGACGTAAACGCCGTTCAATCGGCTTTCAATGCCTTCGCCGTCCAACTCGGTCGCCGCCTCATTCCGTGCCAATGCCGCGCCAAATGAAAACAGGTTGGAAGTAAAATTACTCGAGCGCTGCTGATGGATGTGCATGTTGCCTATGTGAAACGCGTTCGGGCTTTCGAGTTGAATTTTGTGATGATCGAGAACGGCATTTTCGTCGGTGAAAATTTCCGTAACGGCATTGGTAAAATACGTTTCTTGCCCGGCGGCGACGTAACTTTCAACGATGGTTGCCTGAGAGTGTTTGCCGGCAACAATTAAATTCCACGGCTGGATGAGTGCCGGTTGGTTGCCCGAAACAGCAATGAACATCAGATGAACAGGCTTTTCGATGATGGCATTTTCAGCAATGGACACGAATGCGCCGTCCATCAGAAAGGCGGAATTCAACGCCGTAAAAATGTTTTTTTCAACTCCGGCGTACTGGGTTAGATGTTGAAATACGAGGCCGGAATTTTCAATCGCGGCGGCAGCAAGGCTTTTGATTGTCAAGCCTTTTGGCAATTGAGTCAACGAAGAAAATTCAGGGGAAAAATGGCCGTTGATCCATACGATCCGATGAGTCGATAAATCATTTAATGGTAAGGATGAAAATGTTTTTTGTGATAATTTATCTTTCGGATAAACCAGTTCAGGTTCAAATTGATGCTGAAGGATCGGTTCGACGCTGGTGTATTTCCAATCTTCGTGTTTCGTCGTAGGAAAATCGTATTCGTTAAAATGAGCGAGCCCGAGTTTGTGAATTTCTCTGGCCGGAGCCGCGACATGGCCGTTCAAACTTTTTTGGAAAGCATCGTACCGGCTTCGGTACCAATTTTTTTTATCGTCTTGTTTCATGGTAATGTTTTTTCGCTCCGGATTAAACAGTTGCAGTTTCAGGGCGAACCCAGTCATAGCCTTTTTCTTCCAACTCCAACGCGAGTTCTTTGCTGCCGGACTTGACGATGCGGCCGTCCATCAGTACATGGACAAAATCCGGAACGATATAATTCAATAATCGCTGATAGTGCGTCACGACGATCACCGCA
>JABWBZ010000214.1 GCA_013359335.1 bacterium | reverse complement strand
ACGTAGGTGTATTGTTTTTGAGTGGCCATAATTGAGCCTTTAATATGAAATTAATTTTGCCTTTGCGAAAAGGTTATTCAAAAAAATGATTCGGGAAAATAACCAGTTTGGGTGCATTTTCGCATATCAAGAAGCCGTATTCAATGACGGATTTTGTTCACCTTTTGCCGCAACGCCTTTGACGATAAGCCAGACGGCAAGAACAAGCTCGAACACTAACATCGGCATCCACTCCCACCAGCCCGCTCTTGTGAAACCAGCCGCTTGAAGGGGTAATACGACAAGCAATAAGACCGATGCAACGACGCCAAGCCACGCCAGCGCGACAGGAATCAGTTGTCCGCGTAAAAAGAGGTAAGAAAAAAACGTGCTTCCAAAAGCAAAGAACAGCGCACTGATCGTATAACTGCCTGGCGGCAAGAGCCACATTGACGCGAATGTATTAGTAGTGGCGGCGTCGAGTGAAGTCGATTCCTTAGCGAGCCAAAGTAATCCCAGCGTCTTAGGAAGATTTGCCGCGCCGATAAATCCCTCGCCGAGGCGGCAGGCAAAACCCAGCAAAGCAATCTCGCGGTCTTCATCGCGCGTCAGCGCATACAGCGTCACCGCCAGCACTACGGCCGACAGACCACACAACAAGTTCAGGATAATCGATACGCCCAATATGGAGGTATGCTCGGCGGCACTGATAAGCCGCTCAGCAATCCCGCTGCCGCCGGTTGCCTTGCCGAAGAGCGTCATACTTGCGATGCCCGCCGCAATGTAAAAAATAAATGTAATGCCGGCGATTCTTGAATTAGTCTTGTGTGTCATGGGACCATTCTCCTGTTTGATTTCAATCACCGGATACGATGGAGGGATTGACATAGTTTCAATAGCAGGGACATTACGAATGGACTGCTCAACGTGAATCAAGCTTGTTGTACGCATGGCCTGCGCTAAAGGAATCAGGCATGCATCTATAAATATGTACGGTAAGACAAAGCTGACGGATACTCTGAAACTTTGTGAGTTTGAAAGAATAATCTCACCTTATACATATTTTTTGTGTAAAATAATGATCACGCAGCTCCGGAACGTGAGCTTAATGCAAAATTTCGAAGTATTACAAAACGTGGGGCTTGGGGCGTCGACGTTTAACGAGCTTTTTCCTTAATTGGATAAGCCGCCAGTATTTTTTCTAATTCACTTATTAGAGGAGGCAAATAGGATTGATCAAGTTCAAATTGAAACTCATGACGCTCGACATAATCATCGCCAACGATGGTAACCTGAGTGCGAATATGGCCTGTTCTGTCCATTTCCATCAATACGTTTAGATGAGGTTCCATGCAATTTAGCGCGGCAGCGCCTTTCAAAGAAGCCTGCATTGCAAGAAGCTGTTCATGCCATCCGAATAATTCACCAAGATGAATGATTGATCCGGAGCACCATGCATTTGAATTAGGGCTCGTGCACAAAACAGTCGAATTTAACCAATTGCCATCCCAATAATCCGTTGCATCAGGAAACTGCCTGGAATGAATCCAAATGCTGAGTCTGCCAACTTTTATTGCCGGCGGTCCGTAGTTGTCGAACATAATTTTTTGGCGAACGTGCGTCGGCGACGAAATGACGCCGTTTTTCTTTTTTGTTTGGTTTGATTGAATATTTTTTCAACCTCATCCCTGACCCTTCTCCTTTTCAAGGAGAAGGGCACCATCCTACGCAAATTTTCCGTAAGTCGGTGCCTCTCTCCTTGTAAAGGAGAGAGGTCAGGAGTGAGGTTGGCCCTAGGCGAGCGCCGGTTATGTGTCATGTTTTGATGGTATTTTTCATTTCCGGGAAATCATTCCAATTTATCGAGCGTGAAATGATTTCCTCAATTAACCGTACCATCAGCTCACTTCATGTACATCTGTTTTTTGAATTCATTGACCGCCGGGACTTTAAGGTCGTTTTGAATATTTGTTCCTTGCGGGAATTCAATACTGAATTTCAATTTCCATTCTTTGCGTTCGAGCGGTTTGAGTTGGAAATTCCAGATCAGAATGCCGTCGTCGTTTTTCTTAAGTTCTTTTTCTTTCGGTTCGATTTGTTCAACTTTGATCTGTTCATTTTGCGAAATTGGCAGATGATCCAGTACGCTGATCGTCTGTTCGGTTTTTTTTGAATTCTGAACGGCGAATTTATATTCGTACGTGATTTTCTGGGTTTTGCTGAAGGTGCCCGTCGCTTCGGAGAAATCATCGATTAATTTTCGTTCAACTTTGATGGAAGGATCGACGCCGAGATAGACGAAAAACTTTTCATTGGGCGAAACGGTTTTGATCGACGACGTCACAACAAAATTATCGTTAGAAAAAACATTGATGCTGCCGGCGATGAAAGGCAGTTCGCTTGTGTTTTGAATGACCGCCGTCAGATAGGCGAACGGAGAAAGTTTCGGCGTCGCCGCATAGTGAAAGGTGGCATTGAGTTTCAGCAAAGCGATCGTGACTTTGTGCGTAATGTTATCCGAAGGAATGCTTGCTTTGGCGTCGATATGAAATAACGAAGCGGTAGCGGCCGTCTGAGTTTCCACGCTCAAGGTTGATTCATCTTCGTTCCCAGCATCGTCTACGTCAATTTCAGTAAATCCGCCTAAAGGTTTATCGCCGCCTTCTTCATATTTTTCCATTTCATTGCTTTGTTTTTTATTCCGAATTTTTCCCGCGGAGATCGTGTAAGTATTGCCGGCGTTCAGATACCAAGCCGGAAGTTCGGGCATTTCACCGCCGACGTCGGGGCGCGCCGTGGAAAGTGTGACGTCCACGTCGTTCCAATCTTCGCCGGTATTCTGACGGATCCATGCGTGATATTCCAATTGCACCTGGTTCGTTTCCGTCATCACACGTACGTCGTACCGTGCGGCCCATCCGGCATTTTGAATCATGTAGCTCGGAAGAATCGTGAGATTGCCATCCTGCGTTGCCTGCACTTCGATGAAAATATTTTTGGCGGTTTTGGAAGAATTATAATCGCTGATTTGAACATTCAACTGGTTAATCTTTTCCTGGGTTTCTTTTTGTTTTTTGACGATGGTGCGAAGTTCGGTGTAAACGGCCGTCATATTGGTGTTGAGGAAAGCGAGCGTTTTCTGCCAATCGTCGACTGTCGGGCGCTGGGTGGAAAGGTCGCGTTTGGCGTCATCCTGTGTTTTGACCTGAATACCTTTAAGGAATTCCAGCTGATCGTCCAAAATATTACGGCGGTCGTCTAATTCTTTTTTCTCCGATATCAGTTCGTCCAATTGATTATTCAAAAGCCGGAGCTTTTCCTGAAGAATTTCTTCCACGTATTCTGTCTCGACGCGTACATCTTGAATTTTGACGTCGAGGCCCTCGGCGGAAACTCTGACGGATTGATCGATCAGGCCGGAAGGCAGATTTTTAAATTGAAGTTTATGAACGCCTGCTTTCAAAGGAATTTGAGCTTTGCGTGTAATGACCGCACGGTCATTGTAAACGGTAACGGCTTCGATTTTTGAATTGACTGAGGTTTGCGCGATGGCCGATAATTCAAAACAAAGAGCCATCATGAAAAGAGAAGTAAGTAATTTCATAATGATTAAAAATTAAGTTAAGAGTTTTAGTGTGAATTAAATGAACCTGCAAAAAGCAGAAGAAACAACTGCATCTTTATACAGTACTCGGATAAAAAAGTAAATATTTTATCTTCAACGCCCCTCGGCTGAAAAAAATGAAAAACCATTTTTCACTCGGTTTAGCCCGGTGAGCGACTTCGGCAGTTATCGCTGTTTTTCAAGAATACTTTTCACAATCACGCCGCCATGAAATCGTCCGTTTTCGTTGAAGGGGCTCATCACAAAGTCACCAATTAGTCCGTTCATTATCAATTAACTGCTCATCCGAAATGGTTGACTGTTTTGCAGTTGCTTGTGATACCGTTTTTGAAAATGTATACAGGCTTTTATACACAGTTAAAAACTGCTGATTTGATAAAAACACTTTGTTAATGTAGTCATCGTACGAGTTCATGGTGTCGAAATCATCAATTGCGATATTGCCATTTCGTCTGAGCAATGAATAATCAACACCGGCAGCGGTCAAGATGGTGTCAGGTATAATCGGAAATGATATTTCTGTCGATCCAGCGTCCGCAAAAAGCATTGAAACTACTCTGATTGAGGAGGCTGTGTAGGTGAGAGTTCCTCTTAAGAGGTCACACGTACCTGATAGGGCAATATTATGAAAACGAAGTGTAGTTGAATCATACAAAGCATCAACGGAAGCGTCGCTAACCGTTAATGAAGTAGCGGGAGATGAGCCATATTCAGTATATGAATACGAAATTGGCGTACTATTATAAACTCCTCGAACGCCATAAAATTGTACTTCGAACGCTGGGATGTAGCTGACCATAAAATTAGTCTTGGGCGTTCCAGAAAAAAGTGGACTCTCTATAAAACTATTATAAAAGTTGCCTCGGTTTCCACCAATATAAACATATGATAATGGCCTTGATGACGTGATTGGAAGAAGGGTCATAGGATGTATCAAATTGAATGAAAAAATATTGGTGTTGGAAGAGTCATAGTCGCTGTTGATTAGCCAGTCGCAATATACTGAATCTGTTCCGGTTTTTGTTGCGAAACACAACATGGTCATTTTTTCATTATCATCCAAACTAAATACGGGAAACGGTCCAGTCAAGCTGCCTCCGTAACCATACGAAGGAAAATTAATCAATTTGTAGTTGTTTGAAAAAGGAATGCTTGTTGAAGCATCCGCTTTGCCACGATAAAAGCGATTAGTGCCTTTTAATTTCCAATTTCCGGTTTTGGCATTTAGGTAACTACGAATGGAAACAAATTTTCTGTTGTATTCTTGTCCGATTAATACCAATGTGATTGTCGCGCGATCAGTTTTGGCAAGCTCTAACGGTTGATCATTTTTTAATTCATGTACTTCAAGAGGTTCCAAAGTAGTCGAGTCGTGATAGATGATCCAACTCTTTTCTTCTACAAAATGATCAGTTGCTGTAATCGTAAAGGAACTGTCTACGTTTGAATTTTCATCACATGATAGAAGAATCACAAACATAATTAGAGTAACGTGTTTCATGATAAGCCTCAATTTAAGTGTCAAGTTGAAAGATAAATTAGAAGGGACGATAAAGTTTAGTTGTTACGATGATTGCATCGCAAAAAATCTACATTTAAGAAGAGTTTTAGTCAAGTAAATCTTACTTTTGTAAACGCTCATGTTACTTTTCAAGAATACTTTTCACGATCACGCCGCCATGAAATCGTCCGTTTTCAATAAAGAGTTTGTTGGTTTCTTTGCCGGCGGAAATGGAACCGGCGACGTAGAGTCCGGGTACGTTGGTTTCGAGCGTTTCGGGATGGTGCTGCGGTACGAGCGTTTCATCGTCGACATCGATTCCGCACGCGCGAAGAAAAGTTTCATCGGGACGATAGCCTGTGAGTGCGAAAACAAAATCGTTTGGGATGTCGATGGTTGCGTTAGTTTGCGTATCACGGATTTTAACGGATTCAGGAAGAATAGATTGTACGACAGAATTCAAGTGGAGCGCGATAGCGCCTTCGTTCACGCGATTGAGAAAATCGGGGAGAATCCAGTATTTGACGCTTTGTTTGATTTCCGGACGGCGATGTACGACGGTAACGCGCGCACCGTAGCGATGCAATTCCAACCCGGCGATACACGCAGAATTTTTTCCACCGACGATTAAAACATTTTTGCCGAAAAAAGGATGCGGATCGGTATAGTAGTGTGAAACTTTAGGAAGCTCCTCACCCGGAACATGAAGACGATTGGGATTGTCGTAATAGCCCGTCGCTACAATAACGAATCGCGAACGGTATTCGGATTTTTTTCCATCGTTGTGC
>JABWBZ010000213.1 GCA_013359335.1 bacterium | reverse complement strand
GGCCGGCTGTGGATCGGCACGGCGGACGGCGTCCATCTCTATTATAAGGGGACGTTCGAACGCCTCCCCGCCGATTCGTCCTTCCGGCGCCGCGTCATACATTCCATCATCGAGCGGAGCGACGGAACGATGCTCTTCGGCACCGCCGGCGGGGTCCTGTCCTATGACGGTGCCCGGGTCGAGGACCGCTCGTTCGAACTCGACGCGGTGGGACGCATCGTGTACTGCATCACCGAGACCGCCGACGGCGAGCTGTGGCTCGGCACGGACCGCGGCGCGCGACGCGTCACCACGTCCTTCACCGAGACCATCGACACCACCACCGGTTCGCTCCGCCACTCCGTGGTCCGCTCCATCATGGAGGACCGGTACGGCTATGTCTGGATCGGTACGGCGGGAGGGGGCGTCACCCGCTTCCGCGAAGGGCACTTCTCGTTCTTCTCGGTGCACGACGGACTGCCGAGCAACGTGGTGCGGGTGCTGTACGAGGACCGGAACGGCAGCGTGTGGATCGGTACGAGCGGCGGCGGATTAAATAAACTTGATCCGGCGACGGGTAAATTCAAACGCTATTTGGAAGAAGACGGATTACCGAACGCCGTCATTTACGGAATTTTACCGGACGATCACGGATGTCTCTGGATGAGTACGAATCGAGGCATCACCAAATTCGATCCGGACAATGAAACGTTTCGCAATTACGACGCCAACGACGGGTTGCAAAGCGACGAATTCAACAGCCTTGCGTATTTTCGCGACAACCGCGGCGTGATGTATTTTGGAGGAATCAATGGATTCAACATGTTTCATCCCGACAGCATTCGCGATAATCCGTATTTGCCGCCGATTGTAATCACGGCGATCGAAAAATTTGATCGCCGCATGCCGTTGAAGAATCCGGCAGTGAGCGATATCACGCTGCGTTACGAAAATAATTTTATCGCGTTCACTTTTGCCGCGTTGAATTTTACCAATTCCGCAAAAAATTTATACGCTTATCGCCTTGAAGGATTTGATGCGGATTGGATTTACTCCGGAACGCGCCGGTATGCGAATTATACCAATCTGGAACCGGGCGAGTACACCTTCCGTGTCAAAGGCAGTAATAACGACGGAATATGGAACGAAGACGGCGCATCCGTTCGTTTGGTAATTTTGCCGCCGTTTTGGAAAACGTGGTGGTTCAGGATTTTGGTTCTTTCCGCCGTGGCGCTGATTGCTTGGAGCGTATACGCATGGCGCGTCCGTGCGTTGGAAAAACAAAAAGCCGAATTGGAAAAATTGGCTGACGCACGTACGACGGAACTGCTGCGTAAGAAAGACGAACTGGAAAAGATCAATGTCATCGTGCGAGAAATCAATTCGCAGGAAAAATTTGTCGACTTGCTTTATGTGATTCTCCGCCAGGCGAGCATGATTACCGGCGTGGAAAAAGCGACGGCGCTCGTGTTCGACCGGCCCTCGCGCACGTTCCGGTTCAAAGCCAGCACGGGCTGGGAGATGGAATCGCTTCAGGCTATCGAGTTGACTCCCGAAGAAACATCGGCGAGGTATGCTGAAAATTCCGAAGAAATTTTTCCGGATATTTTTATCGTACGTCATGTTAACGGCCGCAGTGCGGAATCGAAATTGCAGCATCTGGAATTGCCTAAAGCGATGATGATTATGTGTATCCGGGTCGATGACGCCGTGGAAGGATATTTTGTTTTCGATAACATGCACGACGCGCGGGCATTCGAGAATCAGGAGGCCGGGCTGTTGAGCAATTTAAAAGAGCATATCGTTTCGGCATTTATCAAAACCAAATTGCTGGAGGAATTGCGGGTAATGACTTCCGAATTGAAACGGTTGAACGAAAAGAAAAATGAATTCCTGGGAATCGCCGCTCACGATTTGCGTAATCCGCTCAGCAGCATCCGCGGATTCATGGAAATTATGATTCAGGACATTACGCGCGGCGTTTTTGAACCTGAGGAAGGCAAAAAAGATCTGCAGCGCATTCTGGCGCACTGTGAGCACATGACGGACCTGATCAATCAATTGCTCGATATTTCCGCGATCGAGTCGGGCAAAATTCATTTTACGATTCAAAAAGAATCGTGGTATTCCATTATCGATGAACGTAAACCGTTTCACGCCCGCGCGGCGACGCAGAAAAATATCCGGCTTATTTTCGACACACTCGGCGATTCGCCGAAAGTCAATGCCGATCGTTACCGGATGAGCGAAGTGCTGGACAATTTGTTGAGCAATGCCATTAAGTACACGTATCCTGGCGGCGAAGTGCGAGTTTCGTGCGAAACGCATCCTTACGAAGTGGTCACGCATATTCGCGATACGGGGCAAGGATTGAGCAAAGAAGATCTGGACAGAATTTTTACGACGTTCGGAAAATTAAGCGCACGACCGACGGCCGGCGAAACGAGCACGGGTTTGGGTCTGGCGATCGTCAAAAAAATCGTCGAACTGCACGGCGGGCGCGTGTGGGTGGTCAGCGAAAAAGGCAAAGGATCGATATTCAGTTTTTCACTGCCCATAGCGAATGCCTGATTTTGAATCAACCGAATTATTTTACATGAATTCTCCGGAGGAATTATGAAAATCGAACACCGTCCCGTTAAACTGAAACGTGCCGAGCGTCCGCTGATTTTGGCCATCGATATCGGCACGTCGTCGACACGCGCGCTGGTCTACGATGCTCTCGGCAGGCCTGTGAAAAATGCGGTTTTTCAGGTTGGCTATATGATGAATACGACGCCGGACGGCGGTGTGTTTGCCAATCCGAAATTAATTGTGGACAGCACGGCCGAGTGCATCGATCAGGTGATGAACGTTTTGGGCAAACATGCCGGCGAAATTAAAGGCGTCGGATTCGATACCTTCTGGCACAACATGATGGGTATCGATGCGGCCGGTAAACCGACGACGGCGGTGATCAATTGGGCGGACACCCGCCCGCGGAGCGTTGTGGATACGCTGCGCTCGAAATTAGATGCCGATGACATTCACGCGCGTACGGGTTGCGTACTGCATCCGAGTTATCTTCCAGCGAAAATTGTATGGTTCGCTCAACATCAGAAAGAAACATTCCGGAAAACGCACACGTGGATGTCGATCGGCGAATATTTGTATTATGTATTTTTCGGCAAAGCGGTTTGCGGCATTTCAATGGCATCGGGTACAGGATTGCTCAATCAAAACACGGCGCAGTGGGATGAAAAAATTTTCGAAGCGCTGCCGATCACGCCATCGAAATTGTCGGAATTAGGCGACGTCGATACGCCGCTGAGCGGATTAAAAGCGGCGTTTGCCAAACGCTGGCCGGCGCTGGCGCAAATTCCGTGGTTGCCGGCCGTGGGCGACGGTGCGAGTTCCAATATCGGCACCGGCTGCGTTCGGAAAGATCAATTATGTATTGTTATGGGCACGTCGGGCGCGCTGCGCGTTTTGTGGGAAGCGGAGTCCGTTGACATTCCGCCTGAACTCTGGGTTTATCGCGCGGACAAGCGTCGGTTTGTAATGGGCGGTGCGCTCAGCGACGGCGGAAATTTAAGAAAATGGCTTACGGGCCATCTTGCAATAGAAGGCGGAAAAAAAGGCATCGACGAAGCGTGTGGCTCGACCAAACCCGACGCGCACGGCTTGACGATTTTGCCATTCTGGGCGGGGGAGCGCAGTACGGGGTGGCACGAACATGCGCGCGGAATGATTGAAGGATTGAATCTGAGCGTCAGCCGCGAATCGCTGGTGCGGGCTACGCTCGAATCGGTGTGCTACCGTTATGCCGCGATTTATGAAATTTTCAAACAGCAGAAAATGAAAGTCAAAACGATCGTCGCATCCGGCGGCGGATTTGTCGATTCGGCGATGCTGACGCAGATGGCGTCGGACGTTCTGGGATTTCCGATCACGCAATCGGGCGAAGCGGAAGGTTCCGCCCGCGGCGCGGCCATTTTGGCTTTGGAAACCATCGGCGCGATCAAATCCATCAGCGACGCGCCCGTGCCATTGGGAAAAACATTTAAGCCCGATAAAAACGATCATCGAATCTATGCCGCCGCGCGTGAACGGCAGCAAGCGCTCTACGCCCTGGTTTCAAAAAATTGGTGGGAAAGAGAAAAAAAATAGCGATAAATGGGGCTGTCCAAAAAACGTATTCATAGTGCCGTTGCGATGAATAAAAAGTTTTTTCAGATTTTCTTCCCGATAAAATCGGGACTCGAAATGACTATATGAACTTTTATAGGACAGCCCCATTCTGTCATTTAAGATGGCGTGCTTGTCGCGGCCGCATCGGCACGTTTGTTCATGTCCATCTGTACGATGAACCAAACCGCCGGTGCAAAAACTAACCACAGTACGAACATCAGCCAGCGATTGAATTGTTCAGTTGACGCTTTTTCGTAGATTTCACCAAATTTGTAGTACGAATAAAATGCCCCGAATGGTACAAAGAGCAATACCGTCCATAACGCCGGTGAGGCTTCGGCGTCATTGGTAATCTGTTTCAGTTCCTCCGAAATGACATAAAACCAATAGATCACATACAATCCGCATGTGACGACAGTTAACAAAACCTGCATCAGCATATTCCGCTTTTTAGGTACAGCCGCCATATCTCCTCCGGGAAAAATTAAGTTAAAAGTGATCGGATTAAGTTAAGCCAAAAAACGGGGACAATCAAGCAGGGCTTGTTTTTTAGCAAAAAAAAATAGTAAGTTTTAATGTTTTCGGGGAACTATCTAAGTCAGACCCAAGCAAAGGAGGATGACTTATGAAAAAGTTTTTGCTCATCGCATGCGGCCTTGTATTATTTATGGGCTGCGACAATACCGTAGAAAAATTCCACGCCAACAAAGAAATTTCCGTGTCCACCCAATCCTGGTATTATGATGTCAATGAATTAATTGTCATTACCGTAGTGAATAATACGGAAGAGACGGTCGTGTTATACGGTTGCAACAGCGACGTCTTTTATTACAGGGACAAGCTGACGGACGAAGGCTGGAAACAATGGACGCAATTGTCTTGCGGCGTACTGGGTGTATTGACTGGTGTAGAACTGCAGTCGCAATCGATCGTAGTGGATACGATTAATGTTCGTAAGCCTGGGACTTATCGATTCCGCATTCCGGTCATGAAGAACGGCGATCCCAATCAAATGGAAATGATTTACAGCAATGCGTTTACGATTGAGTAAGCCTAACCGTTTATCCTTTTCACTGAATCACGGCAAATTTGACGGTCGTTTTACCGATGCCCGGCGCTTCGATGAGAGCGATGTACATGCCCGAAGCGACAAGCTTGCCGCGGTGATTGGTCAAATCCCATGATTCCGTCGACGTTTCCAATGGCTCCGGATCGTTCTCATCATACGGACTGAATCCCGGTCGTTCGTTATCGGAAGAAACGTTGTGATAAATGATTTTGACCAGATCGCCAGAGACGGTGAAAATTTTGATGGAGCAATTAGAAGGAAGCTTAGTGAATTTGATTTGTTTATTGAAAGCGCTGGATGTCTGGAATGCCGTCAGATAAAATGGATTGGGCACGATTAAAATTTTCTTCAGATTCGATGACGGCGCCATCATCGGCGTAGCGGAATGGATATTGGCCAGAAGCGATGACTCCAGTGAGATGGGAATCCCGGCCGGTTGCGGAATCGTCAGTCCGTCGATGGTAATGAGTTCGGAGGAAGCGATGTAAGGCTGAGCGTCGTAGGCGGTGACGGAGTAATAATATTTCTGTCCATTGATTACATTGCTGTCGGTGAATTGATACTGCAGGCCGGTGTTAGCACCGAGATCGATGCTTTCAATCTCCAAATGTCCATCAGCATTGATTCTTCGATTCGTCACAGTGCCGAAGGAATCGACTTTATCGTACTGAGCGAGCAG
>JABWBZ010000212.1 GCA_013359335.1 bacterium | reverse complement strand
CCCAGAGGGAAGTCGAGCTGCAACTCGGGTGGCTTCGCGGCCAGTTGATCAACCCCGTTGATTATGTTCCCCTTCCGGAGGCCCTCGACGAATCCGACCTTCGGGCTGTGGCGATTCATCTCCTTCAAACCGCCGACGAGGAATCAATCCACGCGGCAGTCAACTTTTCGATCGCAAGCTGTAAGGGCCTCGCCGGAATTGAGGCAATAGTGAGCCGGGCTACCTATTTCGCCAAACTCGCCGGCCGGTCGGCGGTGGCCCGCAACGATATTCGGGCAGCCATCAAAGCAGTGATTCCGGCGGAGAACGCCCTGCGAACTGCACTGGGAGACAACCCCTTGGACGTTCGGGTGTCCACAGGGGGCGCGCCCCCTGCAGAATCCGGCAGCACAGCCGCCGCCCATGGCGATGAACGGCCAGGCAGCAATCGAATTTTGCAACCAACACCACCTGAAACCTCGAATCGCGAGCGAGGCGAGAATGCAGGGATCGTGTCGGCTATAGCATAATCAGCGTTCGTTTTTTGGAACCTTTCAAAAAACGCGCGCTATTTCTACGTACACGATTTTCTCGGTCCGGCTGGATTTTCGTACAACTAGCCTCCGCCTCTACACTGTAGCACCCCCAGCTTACAAAAGTCGTCTGCAGCCACCGCCGCACACCGAGGTCTTCCTAAAGATAGTCTGCGGCAAACGTATAGCGCCGCAGCGGCAAATCGGGCCTCCGTTCTAATTCCCCGTCCTTTGCGCTTGCGCGCATAGCGAGGGTCCATATCGTCCCAAAACAACGCGAAGCAGGAATCGACACCAATGACGAAAAGCCGCCTCCTCAATTTAACCGCAAGCGCCTTGGTTTTTTATGTGGCTACCACTACTGACGCAGGCCTTAGCCACGCCCAAGGCAACCCCTACTTTACCGAGGAGCTGATCCTGAGCCTGATCGAAGCCGGCATCATTCGCCAGCAAGAAGGCGTGTGGCGAACCGATCCACAGTTGGCCGCTATGATCTTCGAAAATCGTTTGAATATGATTGTCGCTCAGGCTGTTAGGATCGTTAGGGTCATGGAGGTAGTAGGTAAATTTTTCAGAGTACGGATCGAATTTATTCAGCCCTCCGCCCCACGTTGCGAGCCAAAGCATGCCTTGTTTATCTTCGTACAACTGGCTGATATCGTTGTCGGATAACGTGTTTTTGTCAAGCGGATTGTTTTCGTAAACCGTAAACGAATAACCGTCGAATTTATTAAGCCCCCGTTGCGTCCCAAACCACAAGAATCCTTTATGATCCTGCACGATGGTGTACACCATGCTGTGCGAAAGACCGTGTTCGACGGAGATGCGATCGAATCGGAATTTATTTTGCTGCGCTGCAACAGGCGTTTGGCCTAAGCACAAAATAAGCAATGAAGGCAGAACAAAAACCATTCCTGCCATGCGGTATTTTTTGTTTTCCATAAATTGGGTCGAATATTTACGGATTTACCGG
This sequence comes from bacterium, assembly GCA_013359335.1. Lineage (GTDB taxonomy): Bacteria > CLD3 > CLD3 > SB21 > SB21 > JABWBZ01. The sequence continues at coordinate 4,444 of JABWBZ010000212.1, read as the reverse complement.
AAAAACCGGTAAACGCAAGCGTGTGTGTGGTCGGGTTCAATTTATAAACAGGCGGGCGAATTTGCAATGAAAGAATTTAATACCTTAATTCGAACCAAGTTATTTTACGGAAGGATGTTAAGACTAGCTGAAATACAAGTAATTAAGCAACTGCATTTTTCAGCGTTTCTTCGAAATCGATAATCTCTTTCAGATTATTCAAAAACCAGGGGTCGATAAAGGTGAGCTTATAAATCTCATCGATGGTCATACCGAATTTAATCGCGTCTCGAATGGCAAACACGCGAGCGGAATTGGGAACGCGTAATTTTTTAATGATTTCCTGCCGATAAGTTTCTTTTGCTATTTCGTCCATCGCTGAGAAATCAACATCTTTCCCATCCATGCCGAGACCATAACGGCCATTCTCAAGCGAGCGTAGCGCTTTTTGAAACGATTCTTTGAAATTGCGGCCGATGGCCATCGCCTCGCCGACGGATTTCATCTGAACATTCAACGTCGCGTCGGCGCCGGGAAATTTTTCGAAATCCCAGCGTGGAATTTTAGTGACGACGTAATCGATCGTCGGCTCGAAAGACGCCGGCGTTTTTTTGGTAATATCGTTGGGGATTTCGTCGAGCGAATAACCGACGGCGAGTTTGGCCGCGATTTTGGCGATGGGAAATCCCGTCGCTTTCGACGCCAGCGCCGAACTGCGCGAAACGCGCGGATTCATCTCGATCACGATCATTTTGCCGGTTTTGGGATCGATGGCAAATTGAATATTCGAGCCGCCGGTTTCCACGCCGATCGTTCGGATGATCTTGATCGCGGCATCGCGCATTTTCTGGTACTCTTTATCCGTAAGCGTTTGCGCCGGCGCGACGGTAATCGAATCGCCCGTATGCACGCCCATCGGATCGAAATTTTCAATCGAACAAATAATCACAACGTTGTCTTTGGTGTCGCGCATGACTTCGAGTTCGTACTCTTTCCACCCGATTACCGATTCTTCGACTAACACTTCGCTGATCGGACTGGCCACCAGCGCTTTCAAAATCAAGTCGTTGTATTCATCGATATTGTAAGCAATAGCGCCGCCGGTACCGCCGAGCGTAAACGAAGGACGCAAAATAATCGGATAATCCAGCATCTCTTCCGCTTCCATCGCTTCTTTCATGTCTTTGACGAACATGCCTTTCGGCACGTTCAATCCGATATTCTCCATCGCTGCTTTGAAAAGTTCGCGATCTTCGGCGGTCTGGATCGATTCGAATTTCGCACCGATCATCTCCACGCCGTATTTATCGAGAATACCTTGTTTGACCAATTCCACCGCCGTATTGAGCGCGGTCTGCCCGCCCATCGTCGGCAAAAGTACATCGGGGCGCTCCCGCTCGATGATCTTTTCAACCATCGCCGGCGTGATCGGTTCGATATAAACGCGATCGGCCGTTTCCGGATCGGTCATGATCGTCGCCGGATTGCTATTGATCAGAATGACACGGTAGCCTTCTTCTTTCAATGCGCGGCAAGCCTGCGTCCCGGAATAATCAAATTCACACGACTGGCCGATGACGATCGGACCCGAGCCGATGATGAGGATGGATTGTATGTCTGTACGTTTGGGCATGTTTAATTTTTAATTGATAATTGACGATTGTTGAATTTGGCGGTTTTTCTAGAAGCAATGAAGATGGCTTTCAATTCATCCGACTCTTCAAAAAGCGATTTAATCAAATTTTGTGGCATAAGTTTTTCATCAATTATAAACTCAAGCCAAAAATTGGATTCATCGATTTCTTCAACAACTATACTCAATTTTGCAATGAACGATGCTTTAGATTGTGCGACGCATGCTGCTCTGTAATTACATGCAACCGAAGTTGCGCATCGCATGAGTTGTCCTTTAATGTGGTTTCCTAGAAAGTTATTTGGTAAAGCACTACCCAATTTCACGCAACGATGTGCAAAATTTTTAGTTCTCTTCGTTAGATCTTCTTTATTCATTCGCCAATCATCAATCGTCAATTATCAATTTCTAACTTTCTTCATCTGAAAAATTCACGTCCGCATTTTCCGCCATTTCCATTTTCGGTTTTGGCGCTTCGATGGTAACTTCATGATTGCAGGTCATACACAATAAAAAATCGCCTTTACGTTTCAACGATTTTTTGACCATGAATTTCGCGCCGCACTCCGGGCAAGGCGTATTCACCGGTTCGTTCCAGATCAGGTAATCGCAATTCGGATAATTGGCACAGCCATAGAAAAATTTTCCATACCGAGATTTTCGCCGCACGATCTGGCCGCCGTCTTTCGGACACACAATGTCCGGCACGATATCCAAAATCGGTTTCGTCGTTTTGCACTTCGGATAGTCGGAACACGCCATGAATTTGCCGAACTTGCCGATCTTGATGACCATCGGGCTGTTGCACTTTGGACATTTTTCGTCCGTGACTTCGACGGGCGCGGCTTCGCCGTTTTTATTCAGGTTCTTGATATTTTTACATTCGGGATAACCGGAACAGGCCATGAATTTGCCATACCGCCCCCACTTGATGATCATCGGTTTCCCGCAAATCTCGCACACTTCATCGGTTTTTTCCTGCAGCGATTCCTTCACTTCCGCCTTGCGCGATTCCACGGCATTCATGTTCTCGATAAACGACGAATAAAAATCGTTCATGACTTTTTTGTACGTCAGATCGCCGGATTCGATTTTGTCCAATTCCTCTTCCATCTCGGCGGTGAACTTGACGTTGAAAATTTTCGAAAAATAATTCGCCAGAATCTGGTTCACCGACTTGCCCAATTCCGTCGCGTAGAGCCGGCGTTCTTTGATCTCGACGTATTCGCGGTCGACGACCGTGCCGACCATCATGGCGTACGTACTCGGACGGCCGATGCCGAGATTGTCGAGTTCTTTGATGAGCGAACTTTCCGTATACCGCGCGGGCGGCTTCGTGAAATGCTGCTCCGGAAAGAGTTCGTGTAAAGCCAATTTATCATTGATCTTCAGATTGGCCGGCAAACGCGTTTCCGTGTCTTCATCATCGATATTTTCTTTTTTGTCGTCGTCGTCGCGGCCTTCTTCGTAGACTTGTAAAAATCCGTTGAACGTGACGATCGAGCCGGTCGCGCGGAATAAATATTCCTCCGCCGAAATATCCACCGTCGTCTGATCCATCAGCGCCGGCATCATCTGCGACGCGACGAAACGGTTCCAGATCAGTTCGTATAATTTCGCTTGCTGCGGCGTGAGATATTTCGCCGCTTCTTTCGGCGCGTACTTCATCGTCGTCGGACGGATCGCCTCGTGCGCGTCCTGCGTATTCGCTTTTTTCGATTTGTATTCGTTCGGTGTCTGGGGCAAATAATCTTTGCCGTACGATTCATACACATACTGCCGCACCATGTCGATCGCGCTCTGCGCGATGCGGGTGGAATCCGTACGCATGTAGGTGATAAGTCCCGTCAGCCCGTCGTCGCCCATCTCGATACCTTCGTACAATTGCTGCGCGAGCATCATCGTCATCTTCGGAGAAAAGCCGCATTTACGCGACGCTTCCTGCTGGAGCGAACTGGTAATAAAGGGCGGCTGCGCATTGCGGCGCGTCTCGCGTTTACGAATATCTTTGATGATAAACGGTTTCTTCCGGATGTCCTCGGTAAACGCATACGTCGTCGATTCCGTATCGAGCATTGGCTTTTTGCCGTCGACGGAATGCAGCAGCGACAGAAAAGCGTCGCTTCCGTTTGCTTGTACTTTCGCTTTGATTGTCCAGTATTCCTGCGCGACGAAAGCGTCGATCGCGGCTTCGCGTTCGCAGACCAATTTCAGCGCCACGGACTGCACGCGACCGGCGGACGTGCCGCGGCGAAGGACCGACCATAAAAAAGGGCTCACTTTGTAGCCCACGATACGATCCAATACGCGCCGCGCCTGCTGCGCTTTGACCAATTTGTCGTCGATCTTGACGGGCTTGGCCATTGCCTCCGCTACGCCCGATTTGGTAATTTCATTGAATAAAACGCGTTCGATGTGTGAATTATGCTTTTCGATTTCACCGGCGATGTGCCACGCGATCGCTTCGCCTTCGCGGTCAGGGTCGGTCGCGATAAAAACTTTTTTCGTCGACGCCGCCAGCGTTTTTAATTTACGGATCACTTCCTGTTTGCCGTCGATGACGCGGTATTCCGGCGTAAATCCTTTTTCAACGTCGATGCCGAGTTTGCTCGACGGCAGGTTTTTGATATGGCCGACGGACGCTTCGACGTGAAATTCTTTGCCGAGATATTTATTGATGGTTTTCGCTTTGGAAGGCGACTCGACGATCACCAGCGACTTGGTGCCGCGTTTGATATTATCGTCAATCTCGATTTCGATGTGTTCTTTGACGGTTTTGGAACGCAACACGCGGCCGCGTTTCGCCGGAAATTTTTTTGCCGGTTTTTTTTC
>JABWBZ010000211.1 GCA_013359335.1 bacterium | reverse complement strand
TTTAAAATTGGAAATTTCACCTTGTACCATCAGGGAGGGAAAACTTTCTTCGATCAGGAATTTGATCTGGCGGGTAATTTCAACGACCGAATAGACCTTGGGCTTCCTCGGTTCTTCATCGAGGAAATCCTTGGACGATGAAAAAAGGTCCATGGTCATAAAAAGCTTTTCTTATATCTATAATTTAAATCCGAAGGCTATTCCTCCGGTCAGATAGAGTCCGTTGATTTCCGATCCGGTCGAACTTTTGAACGATGAGCCCATGATGCCGGCGCCGAGGCTGGGTTGTATGAAATAGCGATCGCCCATTTTCCCGCGATAACCGCCCAACAAAAAAACAGAATAGGTTTTTAATTGATTGGAAAATTTTTTATCGGCTTCCGAATGTTCGAAAAATAAATTTCCGGAGACACCGGCATTCCAAACAAAACCTTCATCCGTTTTATCGATGTAGTTATTCAAAATCACGGCAAATCCGACTCCGTGGATCCATTTTTTATTGACGTTAAACGTAGCGGGGTCTTCGAAATCGGAATAACGGGACGAGTATCCGCCAACCAACGAAACCGTGCTTCGACTTACAGCGCCGTATTTATTGCGAAGCCCCATTTCGTAGGCAACTCCGGTAATATTGTTGAACGTCGTCGTTCCCAAAAGGTAATGCGACACTTCACCGGTTTGTACTTTAGTCTGCGATTTGGGCTGAGTTTTACGGCGAGCCTGTGACCATGCCGGCAAAACGGAAACGATTATCCATGCCATCAACAGCAATCTTTTCACCAACGCCTCCGTTTTATTTCTTTTCATATTTTTTTACCGTATAGCCTTTGGGGACTTCCTGTTTAAACAAGTCTTCTTTGATCGATTGATTGATTTTAAAATCGGTAAATTCCCACACCGTTGTATCGCCGTCATTCTCGTACAACTCCGCTCCATACGGCAGCCACAAATCGTCGCGCACTAAGACAACGATTTTTTCGAACTTCCCGTCAAGTTTGCCGTTTTTCAACGGAGTCAATTCCATTTTGAATGAATTGAATTTTTTTTCCGTTTTTTTCGGGCCAACTTTGACGTCAAAATACGTTTCAAGCACATCCATCGAATTGCCGATACCCATCATGTATTGAGAAAAATTCAATTCAGCGTCGTTGGTGATCGTGACGGATTTATTTTTGTGGTTGATCATCCATATCTCTTTACCGTTGATTACATACTGATTGTCTTCTTTGTTGCCGGGATCCAGCATGTATTTTCCCGGTTTGGAATAATAAAAAACGGCGCGGCTTACCACTTCATTGTCCATAAATGACGAAGTTTTCCGCTGTTTCATCTTAGCCTGCAACGACGTGATTTTATCGTTGCTGATTTTCATATTGGTCATGACGTTCTTTTTTTCTTCGTCGCCGGCCATACCGGAACGAAAACCGAACGCAACCAACGTCATCATCAAAAAAATATTACGAAACATGACTATACTTTCTTTAATAAGAACATTTTTCATGTAGGGTCTTGGCGGCTGGAAAATAGCTATTTTCAATGTGCCAAGCAACATTTAATTGGTTGTTAATTGCTGAAAATACGCGAAAAGTAAATGAAAGTTCGGCCACTGCCGGTAAGATTACAATCGTTTGCCGATATTTCAATTGAAACTCTTCGAAATCTTAAATATCATAAGTATGATTTGTTTAATCGATTTGTTTAATCAGAATATTATCTAATCATTTGCGTTAAACTTTGCAACACCACAGGTTGCCATATGAAACATGTTCATCCCGAAGATTTTGAGTCCGTGCCTGATGAATTGACACAAAAGCTTTTTTCAAAATTACAAAACCATGCCATCAGTAAAATGATGCAATTCACCATCGATGCGGTCCGAAAAGGCTATTGCAACATGGCTTTGGAGTATAGGGAAGAAGTGACGAATGGCGTCCGCAGCAAAGGCACGGTTCACGGCGGCATCGTTGCTACGCTCGTCGACACCGCGGCGGCGTTTGCACTTTCTACCTATTTCGACGGACAAATGAGTTTTGCGACGGTACAGCTTAATATCAATTACCTTGCACGTGCCCAGAGCCGCATCAATGCTCACGCACAAGTCATTCGCCGCGGTTCGCGGATCAATGTCGTCGATGTAGACGTTTTCGATGCCGACAATAAACCCGTGGCCAAAGCAACGTTGAATTTTATTTTGACCAAACCGATGGAAGTCAAATGACACTGGCTCCCCCGAAGGCATGGTTCATGATCTTTCGCATTCTAGCTGTGATCGTGTGGGCGGTATTGACCGTAATGATGAGCGCCGCCGTTGCCTATATGGATACCGGTCGAATTGACTGGATTAATTTTTTTCTCACATTGGCCATCGCGTCGCTCGTACAAGGTTTTCCGGCGCATATTGTAAACGAAATCTATGACTGGGAGAGTGGCGCCGACCGTTTCAAAAAATTAGGAGAAAAATCCGGCGGCAGCAAAGTCATCAAATCAGGTTTGGCCGATATTCCTCAATTATGGACGATGTTCATCGTCACGACTTTTTTCAGTTTTGTTCTGATGATACTGTTGTCGTATCGAACGCGAATTGAAAGTTTTGCATTTTTTTTCATCGGCTATTTCGTTTGCATTTTTTATACGATGCCGCCGTTTCGTTGGGCTTACCGGCCTTTCGCCGGCGAGTGGCTTGGCGGTTATGCGGGAATATTGCTAAACATGACCGGAACATATTTCGTGCAAACCGGCTTCGTACAATGGAATATCGTGGCATTTGCATCCACAACAGGCTTGATCTACATCGGCATCATGATGCTTTTTCATTATCTCGACTATGACAGCGATTCGCAGGCGATTCCGAAAAAAAATACGACGATTGTTTATTTGGGCCTAAAAAAAAGTAAGATGTATGTGATTGTTTTACTTTCCGCTTCGATTTTATTTTCAATTTTTTTGGCGTTCTTTGTTCATCCTGTTTTTTATTTTTTAACTTTATGCGCCGTTGTGCAATTAATATCGCAAACTTCAGTCGATCCGTTTTCACCCGGTTCCATTATCCGGCATGGAAAATTCATAACGTTGGCCATGGTAGTTTATGCGATAATGTTTACAAGTTGGATTAACGTACAATTTCTATGGATGATGATCCCGATATCAATTAGTTTTTATTTACATAAAAAATTCGGTAAAATTCGCCCTGTTGCGAATCAATAACGAAAGTTTAATAATGCATTTTCAATACGGCCAATGGCGCGATAATCTGATCAAACAGAACATGAAGTTTGAGGATATTCTCAAACTTTTTAATCAACTGCTGCTTTTCACCAACGGCGACGTAAATGAGGCTTTGCATTGGCTGACAGAACTCGACAAACAATACAAAATTTTTTCCGACGAATTCGGTTTCGACGATTTTCTGCAAAAACTGAAAGATGAAGGTTATGTCGAAGAGCAACAAGGCGGGATTCCGGTTCTAACGCCCAAAGGCGAAAAAAAAATCCGCCAGGATTCTCTCGACGAAATATTTTCCTCACTCAAAAAATCGCCGTCCGGATTACACGAAACCGATCATACCGGCAAAGGCGTTGAGCGCCTGAGTGAGACCAAACCGTATCAATTCGGCGATCCGCCGTCGAACATCGATTTTATGACGACGATCAGCAATGCGATGAAACATAGCAAAGACGACGATATCGATTTGCGCGAAGACGATTTCGAAGTGTATGAAGCCGAGCATCTCACGTCATGCGCAACCGTGCTTGCGATCGACATCAGTCACAGCATGATTTTATACGGTGAAGACCGTATTACACCCGCGAAAAAAGTTGCGCTCGCGTTGACGGAATTGATTCTGACTCGGTACCCGAAAGATTCTCTTGACGTGATCACGTTCGGCGACGATGCGAAACAAATCGACTTGGAAGACATCCCGTATATTCAGGTTGGTCCCTATCATACCAATACCAAAGAAGGTTTACGGTTGTCGCGACAAATCCTCCGCAAACGGCGCAATCAGAACAAACAAATTTTTATGATCACGGACGGCAAACCGTCCTGCATTTGGGAAGAAGGCCAATTGTACAAAAATCCGTACGGGCTCGACCGGAAAATTGTCAACCAGACTTTAAATGAAGCGGCGCAATGCAAAAAAGACGGCGTACTCATTTCTACTTTTATGATTACTGACGATCCGTATCTGACTCGTTTTGTAGAAACGCTGACGCAGACGAATAAAGGCCGCGCTTTTTACGCCAGCCTTAACGACCTTGGTCAATATATTTTTGTCGATTATATCCGCAACCGGCGAAAAAATTTACGATAACATTACAGTTTTTATAAGGACAATTCATGCGATTTATTTGGTTTTTTCTTACTTGGACAGCCATTGTGGCTCTCGGATATTGGTATGTCGGGCGTCGAGTCGTACCGGCGCTGTCACATTACAGTTTATCGCAACCGGTATGGTGGCTCGTAGTTATGATTTTATGCGTAATGCCGTTGGCTGGGTTTTACTTACTTTTGCAAAGGCAGGAAGGCCTTTGGTTAGATGTGCTCTTATACGCCGGTTACGTCAGCTTGGGGCTTTTTGCATTGCTTGTAACGGCTTTTCTGATCAAAGATACGATTGGATTGTCCCATACATTGATCGCCAAACTTTTTACTGCCGGTGAAAATTCCGTCGATCCGTCGCGACGATTATTTCTCACGCAAAGTGTTAATCTTGGAGTGGCCGCCGTGTGCAGCGCCGTGGCCGGTTACGGATTTTATGAAGCCCACCGCCGTGCAACAGTTGAAGCGATAGACATTCCTCTAGACAAACTTCCGGATGAGTTTGACGGTTTCAGGATCGTACAATTTTCCGATCTTCACGTCGGCCCGACTATTAAACGCGGATTTGTCGAGCGCGTCGTTCGGCAGGTCAACGAACTCAAACCCGATCTTATTGCCTTTACCGGCGATCTGGTGGACGGCAGCGTATCGTGGCTGCGCGAAGACGTCGCCCCGCTTACGGAATTAACTGCGCCGCATGGAGTATTTTTTATTACCGGCAATCATGAATATTATTCCGGCGCGGAATCATGGTGCAAGGAAGCCTCACGATTAGGATTCGATGTTTTGCTGAATGAACATCGCCTGATCAATTATAAAAATCGGCAGATCGTTTTGGCGGGCGTCACCGATTATTCCGCATCGGCAATGATTCCAAATCATGTTTCGGATCCAAAACGCTCTATCGAAGATGCGCCGGATAATTTGGTTAAGATACTTCTCGCACATCAGCCGAAAAGCGTCGAAGCCGCGCATGCCGCCGGATTTCATCTTCAGTTGTCCGGTCACACGCATGGCGGGCAATTTTTCCCAGGCAATCTTCTTGCGGCGGCGGGACAACCTTATCTAAAGGGCCTTCACCGTCATGAAAATATGTGGGTGTACGTTAATCGTGGCACGGGTTATTGGGGGCCGCCTTTGCGGTTGGGATCAGGACCGGAAATTACGATCATTACGCTGCGAAAAGCTTGAGTTATTCAGTTTTCGCTTTTATCCTCACGAATCCTTCTTTATCGCAGATGTTCATTGAAATCTTAATAGGATTCTTTGTCGCGTCAATATCGATCACACCGAAATTCAAACCAATCCACGGTTTACTCACTCTGTAGCGATTTTTTTCCAAACCGGCGTAAAACCAAAACGGGCTTTTATAATGCGTCATTCCACTGGATGTAACTTCGAATAAAGACGTTTGCAAGATGCCGTCAATTTTTGAAATGTCCCCGTAATGGCGGTCGCCGGAAATGAATAGAATTTTTTTATCAGGATAAGCCTTTAGGAGCTTAATAAGTCGCTCCTTGGATTTCGGAAATCGGGCCCATTTCTCGCGCCAGTGTTCGAACGGAAAAACCTGATTCGACGAACCGACTATACACAGCGCCGATGTATCAGTTTCAACA
>JABWBZ010000210.1 GCA_013359335.1 bacterium | reverse complement strand
GCGCTCGTTCTGCCCGAAGCTGAAGAATGCCTGGGCGACGGCATAGTCGGCCTGGCCGGTGGTCGACTTGAGGGCCTCTTTTTCCTGTTGATCGAGGGTGTTGCGGTCGCCGGCTGCCTGGGTCTTGGCCTGGTCGTAGATGCGCTTGCTGCGCGCCGTGTCACCGCTGGTGTCGAGAAGTTTCTTCGCGTAGCCATGCTCCATGACGGCCAGTGCCTCGCCGGGCAGGCCCTGCTGCAGGGCGATGATCGCCATCTCGGCATAGTCGTCGGCGGTCTTGAGGACGTCGAGCTGGAACATCAGGCGATAGATGTTGAGCGTCATCCGGTCCTCGCCGGAACTGCTGCGCAGGAGGTTGGCGGTCAGCGAATCCCAGTAGTCCTTCTTCGGGTAGTAGCGCACCAGCTGCGTGAGCATGCGGTTGACGCCCGCGGCGTCCTTTTGTGCGAAGTAGGACTGCTGGATGATCAGCAGCCAGTTTTCGTCGGGCTTGCGGCCGGCCTTCTGGGCGGTATTCACCGCCTGGCCCATGAACTTGATGGTGTTGGCGTAGTCCTTGTCCAGGTAGTAGGCCTGGCCGACCAGCACCAGCATGTCGATGTCGTTCGCGCCGGTGGCCTTGAGCCACTGCTGGCCGTAGCCGGTGGCCTTGGCAAGGTTGCGGATCTGGAAGTTGAGCTGGGCAAGGAGCTTGAGCCGGTCATTGACTGCACCGGCATCGAGCTGGCCGGATGACTGGTTGCGTTCGTAGTAGCGCAGCGCCTCGGCGTATTTCTTCCGCTTGAGGTGGATGTAGCCGTACATTTCATTGATCTGGAACTGCTCGTAGGCAGTTTTCTTCTCGACGGCATCGGCCTTTTCGAGGGCCGCCAGCGCGGGGTCGAACTCGTTCTTGTTGATGGCTTCGAGGGCCTGCTGCAGCGGCTTGCCGACCTTGGCACCGATCTTCTTGTCATCGGCCGGCTTTTTCTGGGCCCAGGCGGTCTCGGGTGCCAGCGTCAGCAGTGAAACGCTGCCCATGGCCCCCATGGCCAGCACGAGCATCATTGCGGCTTTCTTCATCATCGTCGCAGTGAAGAGGCCTTTGCTGCGTGCGTAGATGCCGGCGGGATTGGTATAGAGCAGAATGCTCTGGAGCATGATACCCGACATGTCCAGTTCGAGATGTTTGAGATCTTCATGGAAATCCAATTCACCGTATTTGAATTCCGTTACGTCGACGTAACCGACGTTGTGGCCGCTGTCGATCATGTGCTGAATGGCCGTAACGAAAAACGCACTGCGTTTGACGTCTTCGATCATCGCCATGTCGAGAGCATATTTGAAAGCGGCAACGCCTTTACCGCGGAACATACGTAAGCCGATCGATTCACCCTGCGCTTCGAAATTGTCGATTTTTTTGCTGATGGCGGTAACGCTCATCCCGTTGAGTTTGACTTTCATGTCTTCATCGTCGTAACTGGGATTGCGATGAATCGCCAAAATTGCGCTGGCGTCTTTGACGTTCATTGTTTTGACGAGCGCCTGGCGTTCGAAAACATTATCGCCGTTGACGACTATGAAATCGGTGGTCATCTCATCGCGGGCTAACCACAACGAATACAAGTTATTGGTGACATCGTATTCGGCATTGGTAATAATTTTTACATGAAGATCAAGACCGTGCAGCGCCACAAAACGTTGAGCGGCTTCACGAAGCTTATCGACACGAAAACCTCCTATGATCACCACTTCTTTAAACCCGCAACTTGCAAGCGTCACGAGTTGATATTCTAAAATGCTGGTTCCGTTGATGTTCAATAACGTCTTAGGCGTTTCTTGAGTTAACGGCAATAAGCGACTTCCCTGACCTGCTGCTAAAATAAACGCTTTCATTTATCTGATGACTCCATTCCTGTTTGTGATTGTCGTAACGAAGACGTCTATAGGCAAGCAATGTACCGCAATTTTTATTTAAATTTAATATCGCTTTTAAATTGTTTTTATTTGATTTAAATCTGTATTAAAAATTGTTATCACTTTGTTTTCATTTGTTATGGAAATATTAAAATGGCGGCTGAAAGTTTTTCCTTGCGCCCACATAGCAATAGCCACGGTAAAATTAAAATCCGCAAGTATTTACTTCAAAATTCGGGTCTTGCCATTTCATTTTGAAAAAAGACAATGAGGATGTTGGCATCGTTTAGAGGATGAAAAGTGAAATGAGGGGTAAGTCTTTGATTGACGTTTGTAGTAAGTCGGGTAGCCGCTTTGCGAATCTCTTCCGGAAATCGGGAATCGGACGCGACGTGGCGCAGGCGATCAAGAGCCGTTTTACCGGTAATGATTTCTTTGTTGTGAGCGCGATTGTATTCGGATAAAATAATGCCGACAGCGCGGCGAACGCATGCCCGGGCGCGTCCGTCGTTTTGTTCGATCCATGCTTTTTGCGCAGCCCGCATTTCAGATTCAAGCGCGGTTTGCCATGAGAGTGGATTCATTTATTGAGCAATGTAAACATGACAATTCCCGTCGATTCCTGGCGATGGAGAATAAATTTATTTTTGGTAAACGACTCATTCCATCGCTGAAGCGATAAAAAATTCAATCCGCTGATTCTATGTATGCCATCGAGCATTATTCCTGAAAAATTATTTTTCCGGAATAAGTTCATCACAAAAAACAAGCCACTATCGTTTAACCATTCGTACGCATTGGCGAGAACTTTCGAGGCGTGGCGGTATTCATTCATGCTACCGCCGCAAGTGATTCGATCGGCAGCTTTTTCGGTAAAAATCGGAGATTCAGCATCGGCAAGTATCCAAAGAATTTTATCAGAAACGCCGGCTAATTCAGCTTGTTCAACAGCCTGAATCAACATTTTTTTTGAGAAATCAACCGCGAGAACGATTCCATCAATTTGTTTTTCTATCATTTTTTTTGCCAGCGCAATCGCGTAAAACCCATGACTGGTCGCCAGGTCAATACACACCGGCTGCAGTGGCAGGGAATCCATCTGTAGCCAATCCGTTAATTTTTCTTTTTCCCGTTCATTGGGAAATTTTTCACTGCAAAAAAGACTCATGCACCAATTGCGCCAGCGCTTTTGATATCGGTGCGCGACAGGATTCCAAAAATTAGTTCGTTGTGCCAAAGTCAAATTCGCCGGTTTTTCCTGAAGCATTTCAATAATGCCCTGTTCGTATTTAAAACAAGTCTGGCAATTTTGGCAAACGATCACGCAATGCAATAAGATACCCAAGGGCATGCTTTCATCGCGATACAACAAAAAATCCTGAGCTTGACATTCCGTGCATCGGAGCAGCGTGATGGCGCGCGGCAAAAGCCAGGCATTGGTTTTTGGATGAATATTGTGGTCGATGTCGGCGATCATGGATTTTCTTTTTTAATTCAATTGGCGTGAAATTAGAAAAAGTGTAGCCAATTTCCAATCTTTTTTCTAACTTAGTTTGAATAAAATTTTTTTGCCTTCTAAACACATATGAGGAGTATCTATGGACCCCATTGGATCATTGATATGTTTCGGATTTGCCGGCTTTTTCTTCTTGATATTATTGCTGTCGTCGTTTTTTGTGATTAAGCAGCAAACTGTCGGCGTGATCGAACGATTCGGAAAATTTCATCGTATGGCCAAGCCCGGTCTTGGCATGAAAGTGCCGATCATGGATAAATTGGTAGCCCGCATCACCATCCGCGTTCAGCAATTGGATGTTGTGGTCGAAACTAAAACGCAGGATGATGTCTTCGTACATCTTAAAGTTTCCGTTCAATATTTTGTTATTCCGGAAAAAGTATACGATGCATACTACCGATTGACCAACGTGCATCAACAGGTGACGTCGTTTGTATTCGATCTCGTTCGCGCGCGTGTGCCGAAGTTGAAGTTAGACGATTTATTTGAGAAAAAAGACGAAATCGCCGATGCCGTGCGCCAGGAACTCGGCCATACGATGGAAGAATTCGGCTATAATATTTTAAAGGCTTTGGTGACCGATATCGATCCCGATGCTAAAGTCAAAGAAGCCATGAATGAAATCAATGCAGCTACGCGTTTACGCATGGCGGCGACCGAAAAAGGCGAGGCGGAAAGAATCCTGAAAGTCAAAGCGGCGGAAGCAGATGCGCAAAGTAAAGCGCTGCAGGGTAAAGGTATTGCCGATCAGCGCAAGGCCATTATCGAAGGTCTTCGCGATTCGGTCGAACAATTTCAGCAGGCGGTCGAAGGTTCGACGGCTCGCGACGTGATGATGCTGGTGCTCATGACGCAATATTTTGACACGTTGCAATCGATCGGCGAACATTCACAAACTAATACGATTCTCATGCCGCACTCGCCCGGTGGATTGGGTTCCATCGCCGATCAAATTCGCGATGCGATGGTGACAGCCGGCGAAGTGAATAAAGGTAAAAAAGAATAAATTTTTTACGGCAATTGGAATTGAGCCCGATTGCGTGATTAGTCAGCGTGAACGGGCTCGATTCGAAGCCGGTTTTGGCGGTCGATGGTAAGAAAGGATTTTTCAGGAATCATTTTCCAATTCGGGTCATCGAAAAGTTTTTCCGACGCCACAAGATGTCCGCCGGAAAAGTCTTCTGCATTTTCTAAATAGTATAAAGTGGCTTTTCGTTTTCCAAAATGGTGACGAACGGCAACTAAATCATGTCCGTCCGTTAAACCGATATTAAGAACGATATCGGTTTTTTTTATGGCTGCAAGTTCCTCTAATTGCAGGATAGTTTTTTTGAGCGCGTCGGTCTTTTCTTTAAGCGTAAATGCATCTCCATCATTCAATCGATTTTCATCAAGATTACTCAACCACAATCCAAAAACGTGTTCAGAATCCGTGTTGCCTTTGATACAGTCCCAAACAGAAGGGCGAATCAGCGGAAAAAAATCGGGATAAATCTGCGTTCGAAATTCATCAACCGAACCGTTGTGCATAAATAAAAATTGGTGATAGGAAAACGGATGCGTGTTAGTCCAGGAAATCGGCATTCCATCGGAAGCGCCGCGGACGTGCGCCAAAATAATTTCACCAGAAATGCTATTAAACATATTCGGCACATTCAGATCGGTTGTAATGGGCGCGGGATTGCGATAAATCGCCGGTTTTTCAGACAGATTTAAATGGTACCACCCAATACCAAAGCCATCGGCATTTGACGAGGCTGAAAGCATTTCCCGTGCATCGTAACTTTGGCGAACGAGCGAATGCGGGGGCTCCACGACTATTTTTGAAATTGGAATGGCCGGGCCTTTATACATTGCAATGCGGCACATGGTTATCTCGGGTTCGTGATTTTCTTTTGCAATAAAATGATTTGATCCAAAGCCTCCCGTGACAAACCGATCTTTAATAGCGTATCGAGCGACATTTCTTCTACGGTTATTTCCAAACCGTAGTCGCTTTCATTAATATCGTACTGGATATTTTTAACGGCGTCAAAAATACATAGAGGCTCTTTGGTTTCAAATCCTTTCATATCTTTTTCAAGAATTCTTATTTCATCCTTCACTTCGTGATAGACAATGTAGTCGTCGACAAAAAACGGATCGGCTGTCACGACGACTGATTTTCCTTTATTGGTAAATTTGATCCGGTCAAACATTGTCACCTCCTTGCTTATTCATGCCAAGATACAAAAAAAAACAAAAAGGAACGAAATAAAAAAAGCGGCTTAAAAAAGCCGCTTTGGATTAGCAGAATTACTGGAGTTGCTGGATGGTAATGCCCCATTTGTCAGGTTGTCCCGGCGGATCGTCATTCCAATCTTCGAATGAATGTGAGCCGTCGGTAATATAATACGCTTCATACGTTCCGGCCTCGAGATAGATCACGCCGTCATAGATTCGATTCTTACGCGCTCCGCCGGCGTGTTGAGACATTCCGTACGTCATTTCCCAGATAGTTTGTCCGGTGTTTCTGTTTTTGATCTAT
>JABWBZ010000209.1 GCA_013359335.1 bacterium | reverse complement strand
TCATTCTTTGATGGGCAGTTGATACTTTTCCGCTTTGCGGTAAATCGTGGCGCGTCCCATATTCAGCCGCCGCGCCAATTCGGAAATATTGCCGTCGCAATCGGCGTAGACTTTTTTAATCACTTTTTCTTCGACGCGCTCCAGAATTTCATCGAGCGTACCGTTGATGTCGAAGGAATTTTCAAGGTTGCCCGGCTTCGTCAATCCCAGCGTCCGGATGGCCTGCGGTAAATCTTCCAATGTAATTTCAGTGCCGGAACACAATACGACGGCGCGTTCGATCGTGTTTTCCAATTCCCGCACATTACCCGGCCAATGATAATTCAACAGCACTTCCAGCGCGTCGCGGGCGATCGACTCCACATTTTTCTTTTCGCGTTTTTTAAATTTTTCAAGAAAGTGCGCCGACAATAGCGGAATATCTTCTTTGCGGTCGCGCAGCGCCGGCATGATCAGCGGAAATACGCTGATGCGATAATACAAGTCTTCGCGAAATTGCCCGTTCTTCACGGCTTCCTCAAGATTGCGGTTAGTCGCGGACACGAGGCGTACGTCGACTTTGATGGTTTCCGTTCCGCCAATGCGCGTAAATTCACGTTCCTGTAAAACGCGAATAACCTTCGCCTGCGTCGCCGCCGTCATCTCGCCGATTTCGTCCAGAAAAATCGTACCGCCGTTCGCTTGTTCGAATTTACCCGAACGTCTTTCCGTTGCGCCGGTAAACGCGCCTTTCTCATGCCCGAAAAGTTCGCTCTCCAGCAGGCTCTCCGGCAATGCCGCGCAATTGACCGCGACAAAAGGTTTATGTGCGCGCGTCGCCGTGCGATTATGAATTTCTCTCGCAACCAATTCTTTGCCCGTACCGCTTTCACCCATGATCAACACCGTCACGTTGCTGCTGCGGCTTATTTTTTCGAGCACGTTGTAAATTTCCTGCATTTTGCCGCTGCGCCCGATAATGCTGC
Organism: bacterium; assembly: GCA_013359335.1. Lineage (GTDB taxonomy): Bacteria > CLD3 > CLD3 > SB21 > SB21 > JABWBZ01. The sequence continues at coordinate 4,979 of JABWBZ010000209.1, read as the reverse complement.
CGAAGTCGTGCACCTGGTACAATTCCGATTTCAGCCGCTCCAGTTCCTGCGACAACGAATGAATCAGCAACGCGTTGCGAACGGAAACTTTGAGGCGATTCGAATCAAATGGTTTGGTTACGAAATCGTACGCGCCGCCGCGCATCGATTCGACGGCCACTTCGATCGTACCGTGCGCGCTGACCATGACGATTGGAATATGAGGAAAGAATTTTTTTATACGCTCCATCACGGCGATACCGTCCAGGCCTGGAATCTTCAGATCGAGCAGTACGACGTCGGGCATAACCTGCTCCAACATTTGAAAACATTCATTGCCGTCCGTCGCGTTGTACAGCCGGTAGTTTTCGTTTTCGAGATACACATTGATCAGACGCAGAATATTCTTGTCGTCGTCGACGACCAGGATTTTCTTTTTCTCATCTTTGTTTTCGTCCATCGTACGCTCCGTTTATTCAATGCTCACGCTGAAACCATGTCCGCAGTTTGAGTTTTTTGCAAATGACGGCTTATCGAGGTTGCCCATATTTCAAAAGTATCATCCAAAAATTTAATCTTCGGAATGGCGATCCATGCGTCAACTTGCTGGGTCATCCATTCCTTTTTCAATTTAACGGCATCCTTTTCCGTAGTAACGACCACCGCCCGATCGCGTTTGGCTTTATCTATTATCCGCTTTATCTCACGCGGTTGATACCAATGGTGATCCTGAAATTCAATAAAATCTTTTAAAACGGCCTGGTAATCGCCGCAAATCTTTTGAAGACTTCGGCAAAATGATTCATGAAAGCCAAGCCCAGCAAACGCCAACACTGATCGCCCCGCAATCGATCCCAGCGAAATGGAGGCATTGGTATGATAATTTACAAAAGAAGAAATTGGATAGGAACTAAAAATTTTTTTCGGCTGAAAAATTTCCCACGGTTTCGGATCGACTTGTTCCGGACATTTGCTGACGAGGATAGCGTCGGCATCATCTATACGGCGCGCAAGATCACGCAATCGCCCAAGCGGAATCGCCCAGTGCGGATACAACCATTCATGATAATCCAGGATAACGATATTCCAATCTGAATGAAGTTTCCTGTATTGATAACCGTCATCCAATATGATCACCTCGGAACGGAAAGAAGTTTCAAGATACTGTACGGCGGCAATGCGGTCGGCCCCCGACACGACGGGAATATCGAGGTTATTTTTTATAAAATTTCTTGCGAGTAAATAAGCTTCATCGCCGGATGATTCGACCGACGCCGCAATGGTTTTTCCGTCGGAAACCAAGATCGTGCCCGTGCTTTTTTTCCGGTAACCGTTGGACACGACCGCAACGCGGCAGCCTTCACGCGACAATTTAGCCGCGAGAAATTCGACGACCGGCGTTTTCCCCGATCCGCCTGCCGTCACGCTCCCCACGCAGATAATCGGCGTGCCGATTCGCGTCACATGCATCCATTCGTGATCATACAAAAAATTACGGATATGCAGAAAAAATTTTACAACAATGGAAAACGGAAAAAACAAAATCAATCCCGCTATTTTAAGCAGCAGATTTTTCCATTGAACGACGGGTTTTACGACCATTCAGAAAGTCTTCAATTGATTGGGTCAGATCGGAACATTCTATAGATTCGGCCACACACATTTCGATGGCGCAAACAGAAAATGGTTTCGGTATCACAAACCGATCCCAGCTTTTCAGGCGCCATGCGGAATGGCATTGTACGCGAAGCGAAACGACCGGCAGTCCGGTCATTCTTGATAAAATTGAAATTCCTCGTTTTACTTTTCTTGCCGGCCCTCGCGGCCCGTCCGGCGTAATTAACACCGAACGCTCGAGCGTCGCTTTACGTAATGCCAACATGGCTTCGTATTTTTGCCGCGGAGTCGAGGCCTGAATCACGCTGAATTTCAGGCGCCGCATGATGCGGCTCAACATAGCGCCATCGTCGCTCGCGCTGACCAACCCAACATAACGACCGCTTTGATGTCCACGTTCAACCCACGCCAATACGCTGAAAATATCCTGGTGCCAGAAACCAAGGATGTGGCGATTTTCCGGAAGCGGTTGATCGTATTGAAACCGGAGCGTACGAAACCAGATTTTTAACAATAACGGAAATAAACGGCCGGATAAAATATGCAGAAAAAAATATTTCATTCAGCAATATAGCCGATTCGTACCCGAAAGACAATTTATAATTTTCCTTATCGGATTTGTTAACTTCGACAGATTTCTCATCGATAAATCGCGATGCTGAATGGCTGCGAGTAAACCGATAAAGCGCGTTTTACAATTTTCCCAAGTATTCTTTAGCGGTTTTAGCCGAGGCGCTTTCCCCGTATAGTCGGACAACTTTTTCCAATTCTTCTTTGGCTTTGGATGCATTATTCAAGGCAAAATAGGAAAGGCCTATTTTTAATTGCGCCGCTGCGTTTTTATCGGATTGACCGAATGCAAAAACTTTCTGATAATCGACGATGGCCTGAAGATAATCGCCCGACCAGTAAGCGCATTCGGCGATCTGGAATTGGCTGTCATCAGCCAGCGCATGATCGCCGCTCTCGGCGATAATTTTTTCAAAAACGGCGACGGCTTTCTGATAACTTTTTTTCTTTATCAGCGCGAGTCCGTCGTCAAATTTTTTTTTCACTGGGTCAATCGCGGCGCTTTTCTTAGCCGATTTTTTTTCTGCAACCGGTTTTTTACTTCTATCGGAATCGATTGTTTTTTTCGCCGTATCGCTCGCCGTGTTTTTTTTGAAACCGCCGCTTTTCAACCATTCGTCTTTGACGGCTAATTCGGCGCGCAGCGAATCGATCAGCAACGATTTTTCTTCCACGATTATCCGAAGCCCGCCGACTTCATCCTGCAACAGGCCGATCACTTGTAATAAGGAATCGATCGGATTCACCGAAATATTTACAGTAACTTGCGATACATTTTTTACGGTATCTTTTTTAACGATCGTTTTACGAACGCTGTCTTTTTTGGCTGTGAGGCCGAGTAATTCATTGAGTTCGTCTTTCGGCGCTCGTGTTTTGACGACCGTCGGCGTTACGGTTTCGCCGCTTCCACCGCACGATACCGCCATCAAAATACATACGATAAAACTAAAAAATTTCGTGTTTTTCATCATAATTTCGCTTGACTTTTCAGGCCAATAGTAATATACTTGCACCACTTCAACCGCGGGGTGGAGCAGCCTGGTAGCTCGTCGGGCTCATAACCCGAAGGTCGTAGGTTCAAATCCTGCCCCCGCTACTTCAAAATGACAGACCGAAAGGTCTGTTGTTATTTATACCCTCGGTGGGGTAGCTCAGTTGGTTAGAGCACAGGATTCATAACCCTGAGGTCACGGGTTCAACTCCCGTCCCCACTACTCAATACCCCTCAAATCTTCGAGGGGTTTTTAGTTTTCCAGTTAAAATTTCTCTGTCCTCACGCGTAATAGTACGCGTTTGCATGATGAGTTGCAATTTAAAAACAGATGTTTCTGTAAAAACATGTTCAGAAAATGAGGACAAGCCAGTCATCGATGAACGCCGTAGGCGTTGTACAGCTACGAATCGTTTATTTCGTCTCGCCATTCAGTTGGGCTAATTTCTTCTTGATACGTCCGATGCGATGATAATCGCTGGTAAGCGTAATTGGCAGCGTCAAAGCGTATTCAAATGTTTTTTTTGCTTCGTCTTTTTTTCCATCATCGTAATACACCATTCCGAGTTCATAATGATGGCGCAATACGCTCGGAGCAATGGCAATCGCTTTTTTGAGCGCCTTCTCCGCTTCAAGCCTTCCGCCCGGAGGCAGCGTTCCGATAAACACCGAGGCCAATTGCCTTTCCAGCCAACTGATGTTGCCTAAGGCGCGGTAAAACGAACCTAAAATCGTGTACGCAATATCGTTATTCGGATCCAAAACAATGGCACGGTCCAGCGCGGATTTAATTTCATTACACAATTTAACTTTACTGCGGCTGCCTTCGAACATCGCGACGCTGCCGAGGCTGGCTCCCAGCCACGCATGCCCGTTTGCATTGTTTTCATCGGCCGCCACGCATAACCGTGCATACTCCACGGCTTTACGGTACATGACTTCCCGCTGTTCCTGACTTTCCTGAATATCGCCCATACAAATATAGACCCGGCTGAGCCGCCAAAGCACTTCGGGATTATTTGGCGATGCCTTGAGAATAGATTCATATAATGATGTTGCCGCTTCGTAATTGAATCGTACGAATTCGTCATCGCCGTTTTTGATGGCATCCGAGCCCAATAAAATATTACAAAGATTCACCAGTATTAAAAAATGCATACGTTCCTTTCAATTAATCAGTTGTAATTTAAAAGAATCATCTCCGGCACGTTGTGTTTCTGAGCACAATTTGGTTTTACTTTTGACCGCCGTATTACCTTCCGGCTATCAATCGGTTAAACATTCACCGGCGAAACTACCAATATGGAACGATCGGATCTAAGCTGGCAAGCAGAATGCTCACGAGCACGGCCACGATGATAAAAAAAACATGAAACGCCAATAAAAGTTTTAAATTGATCGGCAGCGGTTTGATGGTTTTTCCGGTAATGCGCCGGGAAAAACCGTAAAAGGCCGAATTGGCCAAATTCAGCACTTTGGCAGAAACCGACATATCCCGCGCCACCAATTCTGCCAGTTCATTGGCACTGGATCCCGAATCGTCGGCCACCTCTAAAATACGGCTCACAATGACCGGCAACGTCGGCAAATTTTTTATATTTCGAATACCCAGTCTGATATCTTCGCGGTCCATAACAAACTCCCGAACAACCCACAGCATATCACGTCTGTGATACAAAAATAAAAAACCGATTCTATTATTAAGCAGTCCGTTTTTTTAAATAAGTGCGCCCACAAGGAATCGAACCTTGAACCTACTGATTAAGAGTCAGTTGCTCTGCCAATTGAGCTACGCTAGCCAAGTGCAGACCCGCCACGAAAA
>JABWBZ010000208.1 GCA_013359335.1 bacterium | reverse complement strand
ATTAAGCAGAAAAGGTGTGACGTAATTTTCAGGCAAGTATTAGTCGGAATGAGAGGATTTGAACCTCCGACCCCTCCCACCCCAAGGGAGTGCGCTATCCGGGCTGCGCTACATTCCGATATAAATTATTCAAACGTGGCGCAATATATAACCGTTTTTATAAATTCTCAAGATTTTTAATCGCTTTTTTCAAATTTTTATCCGACGTACCGAATGAAATTCGCACATAACCCTCGCCGGCTTTCCCGAAAGCGTTGCCAGGTACCGTTACGATTTTACTTTTTTCGAGTAAATACTCGCATGCCTGATCGGACGTCATGCCTAATTTTTTGATATTCACAAAACCGTAAAATGCACCCTGCGCTTTGAAACATGAGAGTTTGCTGTTGTTAAAGCCGTGATGAACAAGATCACGCCGGATTTGATAGGCTGCGGTCATTTTTTTAACGTTGTACTGCAAGCCATTGAGCGCTTCCACGCCGGCCCACTGGCTCACCGACGAAGGGCATGTTGCCGCCATTTGCTGAAGTTTATTGATCTCATTGATGATACGTTTGTCAGCCGCCAAATATGCCAGCCGCCAACCGGTCATGGAATACGCTTTCGAAAATCCATTGAGAATGATCGTACGTTCGCGCATGCCGGGTAACGTAGCCGCTGAAAAAAAACGATACTGATCGAAAATAATTTTTTCGTAAATATCATCGGATATCAAAATCAGATTTTTTTCTACGCAAATTCTGGCAATCATTTCAATTTCCGTCTGCGTCAGCACCTTCCCTGTCGGATTGGATGGGCTGTTGATAATGATCATTTTTGTGCGCGAGGTGATTTTTTCACGTAGCTTTCGTTCGTCGACATTGTAACCTTCCTCCGGCAACGTTTCCACGCCGACATACACGCCGCCGACATAGCTGATACAACTTTCATAGCCGACCCAGCACGGTTCGATACATACGACTTCATCGCCGGGATTAATAAAGGCCATGACGGAATACAAAATGCCCTGCTTGCCGCCCGGGGTCACGACAACTTCGTGTGCGGCCGTGTAATGTAATCCGTAATCGTGTTCCAATTTTTGTGAAATGGCTTTTCTCAATTCAGGAATGCCGCGGCTATTGGTGTACTTGGTGTGGCCTTTGATCATCGCGCGATGCGCGGCTTCAATGATATGAGGCGGCGTCGGAAAATCAGGCTCGCCGATAGTCAGATCGATCACGTCTTCGCCGGCGTCTTTAAGAGCCTTGGCTTTTTCAGCCAAGCTGACCGTTGCCGAGGAACGAACATTCTTCGAGGCGGATGAAAAAGAATATTCCATTGGAGTTTTTCCGGAATTTTTTATCGGCGGTAATCTACGATTTTTTTTGCAGCTTCCAAAATATTTTCTGCATCAAATGTAATTTTTAATTTTTTTTCTTCAACTTGCTCCAAAGTCTGTTGGCCATAACCGGTTTTGACTAAAACGGCTTTCATGCCGGCATTCTCGGCTAGTTTAATATCCGACCACAAATCGCCGATTATAAATGAGTTATTGCGATCAATAGAAAATTTGGCTTCGGCCAGTTCGATCATACCGGTATTGGGTTTGCGGCAATTGCAATTTTGGCGATAGATTTCGACAGCGCCTTCCGGGTGGTGCGGACAATAAAAAAAAGCGTCGATCAACGCGTTGTGTTTTCGTAATTCCCGCTGAATGAAATCGTGAAGAATGTGAACATCGTTGGGTGTGTAAAATCCGCGGGCAATGCCGGCCTGGTTGGAAATAACGACGACGTAAAAACCGTTCTCGTTAAAAAGTTTTATAGCCTCAATCGCTCCGTGAATAAATTCGAATTCTTCAACTTTGTAGAGATAATTTTTTTCAACGTTGATCGTGCCGTCACGATCAAGAAAAACGGTTTTTCGCCCGTTCATTTGAGTTTTCCGTTCGAACCGTTGTCCTGAACTTTCAAGTCGCGCAATTTAAGTTGTACGGTCGTGCGACCTTGCCAGGTATTCTCATCGATCTGATATACGACATCGAGTAGCTTATCACCCACGCCGATTTTGTTGTAATGATGAGCAAGGTTGAATCCGACGGCATCAAGCACGGCGCCGTTTTGTCGAATTTTCATGCGGATGTGCCGCTCATTCATCAACTGCGGATACCCGACAATCTGCACGCCGGAAGTTAAAAAAATCGGGCGCATATTGGCCGGCCCGTGCGGCTTGAATAGGTTCAATAACGTAATAAGCCGCTGATCAATCTGATCGAGATTGATTTCGGCATCAATTTGAATTTTGGGAATCAGATCCGACGGAGGTAAATTAATTTCCGCATACTCATTGAGTCTACGGCGGAATTCAGGAATTTTATTGAGTTCAATCGTCAGTCCGGCAGCGTATTTGTGGCCACCGTAGCCGACCATCATATCTTCGCAAGATTTGAGCGCCTGGAATACGTCGAAATTTTCAACGCTTCGTGCGGAGCCTTTGCCTTTGTCGTCGGCTTCGGCAATGACGATCGCAGGACGATAATAACGTTCGACTAATTTACTCGCAACGATTCCGATGACGCCCTGATGCCATCCTTTTTTGAATACGACAATGACTTTGTCTTTTTCGAAATCGAATTCTTCATCGACAATTTCACACGCTTCAAGAAACATGACTTCATTGATATCGCGCCGGTTGCGGTTTTCCGATTCTAAGACGCTGGCGTATTCCACCGCTTCCGCTTCATCTTTACTGATGAGCAATTTCACGGCGCGATTGGCGTCGCCGAGCCGGCCAACGGCATTGATTCTCGGCGCGATGGAAAAAACGATTTGCGCCGTCGATACGGCTTTTCCAAATACATTTGCATTTTTCACTAATTGCCGGATGCCGACTTTATTGGCTTCGCTGACGAGTTTAAGCCCGTTTTTGACTAAAGTACGGTTTTCGCCGATCAACGGAACAATATCCGCCGCGCTTCCTATCGCAACCAGATCGAGATGCTGCATCAAAAGTTCACGATCTAATTTCAGCTTTTCAGTAATCGCCTGCGCCAGTTTAAAAGCTACGCCGACGCCGCAAAGTTCTTTGAATGGATAGTGACAATCGTGTTGTTTGGGATTCAGAATCGCCAACGCGCTGGGCAGCGTATCGCCGGGATGATGATGATCGCAGATAATGATGTCGATGCCGTACTCATTGGCCAACGCTACCTGGCTGATCGCCGTAATTCCGCAATCCACCGCAATCAAGAGCTTGACGCCGTTTTCATGCGCCGCTTTGATGCCGTACGGCGAAAGGCCATAACCTTCTTTGACGCGGTCGGGAATGTAATACGACAGGAAACCTTTATGGATTTCTTTTAGAAAAAGATACAGCATGGACGTACTGGTGGTACCGTCGACGTCATAGTCGCCGTAAATCATGATGGATTCGCGATCCCGGATAGCCCGAATTACGCGATCCACCGCCACATCCATGTGAAGCATCAGAAAAGGGTCATTGAGAGGAGCATTCTCTGCGCGGAAAAAATTTTTCGCCTCTTCAAACGTGGTAATTCCCCGATTGAAAAGGATACCGGCAATGAGTTCCGGAACATTAATTTCTTCTGCTAATTTTTTTACACGCTCCTTGTCATGATGGTTATTGACTACCCATTGTTGTTCTAACATAAGGGACGATCGGAGTTATATTTATATTTAGTTTCTTAATCATCATGGTTGGCCAAAAAAACTTTTGTAAATCGTGTTTTGATAATAGATTAGCGGGTCATTTCACAAAGCCTTAACAATATAGGAGATCATTGCTTCAAAAGCAACGGATTTATGTTGGTTAAAACAAGAGAATGATATTTTTATTATAAACAAATAAATAAAAAAAGCAGACAATAAGCCGAATTCTGTCGTGGATAATCATTTATCTTACACGCCGAAGCGTATACTCCGCTCGATCCGGTATCCGAAGATAGCCTTCATGAAACGAAATGCGATCTACCCGAATATGCTCTCGCGAATCGAACAGGCGGTTCTTTTTCCGTGAAGGAAACACATTCTTATTTGATCTTGCTCCCGGCGGGGTTTGGCCGGAGACGCCATCACTGACGCTCCAGTGCGCTCTTACCGCACTGTTTCACCCTTATCCCGACAGAGTCGGAACGGTTTGGTTTCTGTTCCACTATTCCGTTACACAAGCCTCTCGGTCTGTATACCCGCCATTGCTCCGATTCCTCAGAACTCTGGCGGCGCCGTGCCTTATGGAGTTCGGACTTTCCTCGCCAGCCAAAGGCGGGCGCGATTATCTCGTCTGCTTTTCAAAGAACAATCGGATTACTAAGGAATTTTATTATTATTCCGATCCGTTTATCAAATTTACCACCACAATTGACAACGTTCTTATCTAATTTTCTTAGTGCCTTGGTGTTGAGGTCTAATTCACTCGTTTGGATTTTTGCATCACTGCCTGCAATTTCATTTCCTGGCCATTACGTTTGATAACAATATCAACTTTATCACCGGCTTTTAATTCCCCAAGCGCGTAGGTATAATCATAAACATTTTTAATCACGCGATCGCCGAACTTGATAATAACATCGCCTTTCAGGATTCCCGCTTTATCGCCGGCGCCGCCGGGATTGACGCCGTCCACTTTGAGGCCATCGCCTTCATCGGCATAATTGGGAACAATGCCGAGCGAAACTTTGAATCCCATTCCGCCCCGAGACTCGGTCGATTGCGTTTTCGTGAACACCGGTCGCACTGAATCGCCGGTTATCTGAGTAATCAGCCGATATCCCAAGGCAGCAATCGCCGCCTGGCCGTCGTAATTGATTTTATCTGCATCGTCCGTCGGTTTATGATAATCCTCGTGCGTATTGGTAAAAAAGGCAATCACCGGAATATCCTTGCGGTAAAATTCTGCATAATCGCTCGGCCCATTGCCGTCATCTTTCAAAACAGGATCGATACGAGATGTATCAACCGAACTAGTGACCAGATCACGAAATTTCGGCGATGTACCGACGCCATTGATGATCAATTTCTTGTCACGCAACCGGCCGACCATGTCGAAGTTAAACATCGCTGCGATCGATTTTAAATCAACCGTCGGGCGCTCAACAAAATATTTCGAACCGAGCAGACCCATTTCTTCGCCGGAGAAACCGATAAACAAAACACTAAGTCTGATCGATTTTTTTTCGTGAATCAATTTCTGTGCGATTTCTAAAATGGCTGCGGTTCCGGACGCATTGTCATCGGCGCCATTGTGTACAGAAGGCTCCCCGCGATAGAGTGACGTACCACCTCCTAAACCGAGATGATCGAAATGAGCGCCCACAACGACAATTTCGTTTTTTAAATTGGCGTCACTGCCTTCTAAATAACCCAGCACGTTGTTGGTTTTTTTTCGAATAAATTCCACCTCGCTTCGCATCTTTACTGTCGACTGCGTTATAAAAGTAAACGGCGATTTGGCATTCAGCCGATTTTGATATCCCGCGAATTTTTCTGAGTTCATTCCAAGCAATTGCAAAGCAATATTTCTGCGAATTGAAAAAACGGGAATGCCATAATTGGAACTGGTATTGTCATAATTCAACGGAATCAATTCATCTTCATCTTCGGTCGTCGAATAGATCAGCAAACCCGCTGCGCCTTTTCCAGCCGCAACAGCCGCCTTTCGACGCGTGGCCGATTCATGATAAAATTTAGAGTGAGGATTATCGGCGTCCGGACTGCCGCGCATGATCAAAACGATCTTTCCGGCGACATCCACACCTTTGTAATCGTTGTAGTCTTCTGTAGTAATTCCATATCCAACGCTCATAACCTGCGCCTCAGCCGCGGTGTCCATTGAAAAAACTAACGGTTGGAAATCTTTTCCCAACACAAACGTTTGTCCGCCGACGCTGAGCAGATTGTTCTCACCTGCTTTGACTTGCGCCACCACTTCAAAAGCCTGATAATACGAACCTTCGT
>JABWBZ010000207.1 GCA_013359335.1 bacterium | reverse complement strand
TTCCTGATGCCAATTTCTTTGGTACGTTGTTCCGTCGAGAAAGAAGCCAGACCGAATAACCCGAGGCAGGAAATAAAAACAGCGAGGATGGTAAACGAACTGTAAATTTTCGATAATCGCTGCTCCGCGCGATACAGGTTATCGATCTCTTCATCGACAAAACTGAATTCGAACGGATTGGCCGGATTAATCGCTTGCCAGGTATTTTCTATTTCTTTTACCGTCGCCGCAATTTCATCCGATCGAATTTTGACGAACGCGCTGCGAAACCATTCCGGCCGGTAAATAAATACGAGGGGAATGATTTCCGAATGAACGGATTGATAGTTGAAATCTTTGACAACGCCTACAATGGCGCCGGTCTGATCCCAAAACGTCAACTGAGCCGTGAGGGGATCTTTGAGATTCATTTTTTCAACGGCTTTTTCATTGACGATGACATTGACGGAATCGGTGGGAAATTTTTTTGAAAACGTACGGCCTTGCACCATCGTCATGCCCATCGTTTCGATGTAGTCGTAATCAATAGCCGTAACCGTGGTCAAAACCCGCTCATCGTCTTTACGTCCGGGCCAACTCACTCCCCATGTGTTGGTTCCAAAACTCGTAATCGGTTGATTCGATGCGCTAACATTGATCACGCGGCTGTTCTGTAGCAGACGCTGTTTGAAATTGTCGTACGTTTTGGCCGTCTCGCCTCGCATCGGCACGCGGACAAGGTAATTTTTATCATACCCAAGATTTTTATTTTGCATAAAGTCCAACTGCCTGAAGATAACGCCGCTACAGATCATTAGCGCGATCGACAAAGTAAATTGCACTGCCACCAGCGATTTCCGAAGCCATACGCCTTGCGAACTTTTTTGAAAACTTCCTTTCAGTACGAGAACGGGTTGATAAGATGACAGTACAAACGCCGGGTACAACCCTGATACTATACCGGTGAAGAGAACCATAACCAACAGAAGTAACCCCGTATTGGATTCGAATAAACGCAAGCTCAATTGTTTCGCGGTAAGATCGTTGAAAAAAGGAAGCAGTATCTCGATCAGCAGCAGCGCGACGATCATGCTCAATACCGCAAGAAATATCGATTCGCTGAGAAATTGCCGAATCAGTTGCAATCGGTCGGCGCCGACGACTTTGCGCAATCCGACTTCGCGCGAACGTTTGATCGACCGTGCCGTAGAAAGATTGGTAAAATTGATACAGGCAATTATCAAAATAAGAAATGCAATCGCGCCAAGCGTGTAGACGTAATTAATTTTCGGCGGCGTACGATTAAAATCGGTTCGCAAATATATTTCCGTCATCGGTTGCAGAAATAATTCTGTCTTTGAGTCTTCGCTGTGTTTTTTAATGACGCCGGCAATTTTGTCACTAACGGTCTTATAATCCACGTCGGGTTTCAGCATAACGTATGTCCGAAGCCAGTTATTGCCCCAAGGGGTAAATTGGTCCGGTACATCCAGCCTCATCCGTTCGACGGGAATTATAAAATCGAATTGAATGTGGGATTGTTTCGGAATCGGCTGAAAAACGCCCGTGACGACTAAGTCTTGTTTATCATCAACCCGGATCGTCTTACCTAAAGGATCGTCATTGCCAAAATATTTTTCGGCATATTCGCTCGTCAGTAAAATTGAATTTGGTTCCTTCAATGCGACTTCCGCTTGTCCGGATTTCAGTGGAAAGGTGAACATCGAAAGAAAATCCGGATCGACGTAAAGCCCGGTGGATTCGTAAAGCCGTTTGCCCTGATAGTCGAACAGGAGTTTACTATAAGTAAACAGCACGCGCGTCGTTTGATCAATTTCCGGAAAATCATTTTTCAATACCGCCGATAAAGGCGCGGGAGTTTGCGGTGTCGTAAACGCATCGCCGTCTCCGTAGTATTGATTTTCGACAACCCGGAAGATACGCTGACTGTTTTGATGAAACTTGTCGTAGCTCAATTCATCCTGCACCCACATCAGGATGAGCGCGGTACACGTCAAACCGACGGCTAGGCCGAGAATATTAATCGTCGAAAAAGCTTTGTTCTTTACGATAGACCGCAATAGTACTTTGAGATAGTTTTGAAGCATAATTTCCTCGTAAAATTTAGAAATGTTAATTAAGACTTTCTTTTACTCATATTTCAAAGCATTCACCGGATTGGAAGTGGCCGCTTTCATCGCCTGATACGCTACTGTCAAAAATGCCACCGCAACCGCCAACACGCCTGAAAGGATGAATACAGTCGCGCCAATCGATGTTCGATATGCAAAATCCTGCAGCCATATATGCATGCCCCAATATGCGATCGGCGCTGCGAAAACAAAGGCAATCGTGACCAACTTCAGAAAATCGCGCGACAAGAGCGTTATGATATGTGCGACACTGGCTCCTAAAACTTTACGAACGCCAATTTCTTTCGTCCGTTGTTCCGTCGTGAATGCCGCTAAACCCAATAATCCGAGGCATGCGATAAAAATAGCCAGCGCCGAAAAAACCGTAATGATTTTGCTGACACGGTATTCCGTACGGTACAGCGCGTCAAAATCTTCATCGAGAAAAGAATACACAAACGGCTCACCCGGCAAAAAACGATTCCACGTACTTTCAATCGCCTGCAGCATCGGCTTCGGATCGCCTTCCTGCAGCCGAATATTAAGATAACTGCCGCGCCATGTCGAAAAAATAATCATCGGACGGATTGGCTGGTGCAGAGATTCAAAATGAAAATCTTTGACAACGCCGATGATGGGATAATGCGCGTTCTCTTTTTTGTCAGGATCGAGTTCGATAATATGATGTTCAAGCGGTTTTTGAATGCCCATAATCCGCGCGGCTGTTTCATTGATCAAGACGGCGCCTGAATCCGTCAAAAATTCTTTCGAAAAATTCCTGCCTTCGGCCACCTCGATGTTCATCGTCGGAATAAAGTCAAAATCGGTGCGCATGGTCCATAACAGAAATGTTTCATTCGTTCCGTTATCAACCTGATAACCAGAATTCCCCATGTCGCCGCCCAGATTGGAATTCAACAGGGTGGCATTGACGGCAAAAGGCTGTTTCAGAATTTCCTGTTTAAAAACATGCCGCTGATCGCGTAAAAGCCAGGCGTTTTGCATAACAACAACGCGTTCCTTATCAAAGCCAAGTTTTTTACTGCGAAGGTATTCGAGCTGATCAAAAACAATTCCTGTACCGATCATCAATGCTATGGAAATTCCGAATTGCATGACCACCAACGTACTGCGCAGCTTTCCGCTGCGGACACCTTTGGATAATTCGCCTTTTAAAACTTTCACCGGTTGAAAGGCGGAGAGAAAAAAAGCCGGATAACTTCCAGCGATCAGTCCGACTGACGCGCCCATGATCAAAAGCCCCGGCAGCATCCAAGGATGGTTAAAATAATTCAGCGACAATTGTTTGCCGGAAAGATCATTGAAGAGCGGAATCATGATTTCCGTCAGCACCATTGCTATGGCGAGCGCAATAAAACTCACTAAGATCGATTCCGCCATAAACAGGCGGATTAATTGGGTACGATACGATCCGAGAACTTTGCGGATACCGATTTCTTTTGCGCGTCCCGACGATCGCGCCGTGGTCAGGTTCATGAAATTGATACACGCGATTAACAAAATGAAAAAAGCAATCGCGGAAAAAATGTAAACGTAAGCAATATTTCCTTGCGGCTCGGGCTCCTCCGCGATATCGGAGTACAAATGAATATCGCTCAACGGCATCAGAAAGAAACCGTAATCGCCGCCCATGGCAAGAAATTCATCAAAGGACGTTCCGGTGGCCGCCTGAATCTGAGGGCCGGCCTTTTCACGCACCAGCGGTATCAATTTTTCTTCAAGCGCTTTATAGGATTGATTCTCACGCAGTTTGAGGTACGTATAAAAATTATTGTTGATCCACCATGGATCACGGCTTTCTTCCAACGTTGTCAGCGAAGCGAGCAAGTCAAAATGAATATGCGAATTATGCGGTATATTCTTCATCACGCCGGTAACTTTGTAATCGTTTTTTCCGTCCATCAGGAGAATTTTACCGACCGGATTTTCGTCGCCAAAATATTTCTGTGCGGTTTCTTCCGTCAAAACGACGCTGTTAGGCTCCGTCAGCGCGGTTTTCGGATCACCGTTGATCAGGGCAAAGCTGAATACATCGAAGACGCTCGGATCGCCGAAATAAAATCTCTTCTCATTGAAAATTTTATCGCCATACCGGACCGTAAAATTACCTTCTTTTTTCAACCGCGCACTGCTTTCAATTTCCGGAAAAATTTTGACGAGCGCGTCGGCCATTGGCGCCGGCGTCATAGCCATCCGCATATCCTTGCTGTTGAGCCGTGCTTTCAGGTTCGCCCGGTAAATCCGGTCCGTATCAACGTGAAACCGGTCATAACTCAGCTCGTCGATGACAAACAGCATGATCAAAACACAGCAGGTAATTCCCACAGCCAGTCCTGAAATATTGATCAGTGAATATCCTTTGTGCTTGATCAAATTGCGGAAAGCGATTTTGACATAATTTTGAAGCATGCAATCACCTTTTATCGATTGTAATTCGGAGCACGGAACATGAGACTCGTACTCCGTTTTTCATTCATATTTCAACGAGTTCACCGGATTAGAAGTTGCCACTTTTATTGATTGATAACTAATAGTCACCATGGCGATGCCCAAGGCAATAATAGTTGATACAATAAAAATTCCGATGCCCATTGACATACGATACGCAAAACCCTCTAGCCACCAATGCATGGCATAATAGGATAGCAACGATCCGACGACGGCCGCCACGCCGACGAGTTTCAGAAAATCTTTTGAAAACAGCGTGACGATCTGTATCACCGATGCGCCGAGAGTCTTGCGAATGGCGATTTCTTTCGTGCGTTGCTCCGCCGTGAACGACGCCAAAGCAAACATCCCCAAACACGCTACAAAAATCGCCAACGCAGAAAAATATCCTACTAATTTTCCAAGATTATCCTGCGCCTGATACATTTGCTGCAGATTTTCATTCAAAAAGAAATATTCAAACGGGAATTCGGGAATGGTTTTATTCCAAATTGTTTCCAATTGTTTTAATGTTTCCTCATAATTGCCGCCTTGCATTTTCACGCCGATGTACCGCCAGAAAAACTGGCTGAAGCGACTGATCGGCATATCCAGAAAAAAACCTCCGACCGGCGTTAGAAGCGATTCGTAATGGAAATCTTTGAAAACGCCGATGACCACTTCCTCCCCGTTGTTGGAATAGCATTGTTTTCCGAGCGCTTGTTCCGGCGTGCCCCAGCCCAATTGTCTCACCATCGCTTCGTTGATCAGAATGCCGAGCGAATCGTCCGTTTTAAAATCTCTCGAAAAATTCCTTCCGGCGATCATCGTGATGCCCATCGTCGGCACGAAATCTTCATCCACCATGATTCCCGGCAGATAAACTTTCTCATCAGGATTCATGCCTTCATAATTGAACTGATAGGTGTTGTGGCTGCGTCCGACGATTTCATTCATACCGGCTACGTTTTTTACCGAACTGACCTTACTTATTTCTTCTTTCAATACATTGAACCGCTGCGCCATCGTCGGTCGCGTCGGAATGAAGATAACCGCATCTTTTTCGAATCCAAGATCGGCATTGCGCATATATTTCAACTGGCCGTACACGATAAAAGCGCTGATGATTAGGCCGACTGAAATAGTGAATTGCGCGACTACAAGGCTCTGGCGTAGCAACTGACCGGTTGCGCCGGACTTGAACGAACCTTTCAGAACGCGCACCGGTTGAAATGCTGAAAGAAAAAAAGCCGGATAAAGCCCGGACAAAAAACCGGCAACCGCTCCGACGAAGACGATGCCGATCATATACCATGAATTTGAGAAAATGCCCGACAACGATTTGCCCGACGCATTGTTAAATGCCGGCAGAAGCAATTCGACCAGAACGCTAGCCAAAATAACC
>JABWBZ010000206.1 GCA_013359335.1 bacterium | reverse complement strand
TCGAACCAAAAGTTTTTGCTCTCGGTTCTGTTCAAAATATGAAAATGGATATTTTGATTCCGTATAACAAAATGATCGCAGCCGGTGTTCAGCCCGTCTTCATTCAGTCGGCGACCGAGCTTCCTTCCGAATCGCCGGATATTGTAATTGATGCGCTGCTTGGCACCGGAACGAAAGGCGAATTGGAATCGCTGCTTCATGAGTTGGTCACTAAAATCAATGAATGGAAAGCGGAATTTGGTTCTAAGGTTTATGCGGTGGATATTCCGTCAGGCTTGGAAGGAGAATCGGGGAAAGCTTTGGAAGCAGCGGTGATGGCGGATACGACGATCACAATGGGACTTCCCAAAAAAGGACTGATTTTCGGAGAAGGGCGTAATTATACCGGAAGTTTGCGGGTAGCCGACCTCGGATTTCCTCATGAACTAACGCGTGGTGGGGATGTCTTAATGATCGAGTCGAGAGATATTCGAAAACTTTTGAAACCCCGTCCGCATGACAGTTATAAATATTCCTTCGGCAAAGTTTTAATTATTGCGGGCTCGCGGGAAATGACCGGTGCGGCGATGCTTACGGCCAAATCAGCTTTGCGCTCTGGCGCTGGGTTGGTAAAATTAGTTGTGCCGGAAAGTCTGGCGTCGATTTTTCAAACGGCGTTGCCGGAAGTGATGACCATCGGGGTTATAGAAACGTCCGAAGGTTCGATTGCATGGGATGCGCTTGAAAAATTGCAGGGCATGGTTGAATGGTGTAACGTGCTCGCCATCGGACCGGGTTTATCGCAGCACGAGCAAACGATTAAATTGGTTCAGGAAATCTGTCGAAAACTTGATAAACCGGCCGTGATTGACGCCGATGGAATTTATGCGCTGGCCGGCGAATTTGAATTGGTCGCCGATATTCCTGCCTATGTTGTTTTTACGCCGCATGCAGGAGAATTTGCTATGTTATCAGGCGTTGAAAAAGAAAAATTGGTGCAAGATCGTATTACTTCGGTGCGTACGCATGCGCGTCGGCTCCACAAAACCATTTTATTAAAAGGTTCTCCCACCATCATTGCATCGGCGACCGGGCCAGCGCTTATCAATGTTACAGGCAATCCGGGCATGGCTACGGCCGGCAGCGGAGACGTGTTGACTGGCATCATTGCAGGACTTATGGCACAAGGTTTGGATTCCGAAAAAGCCGGGTATGCGGGCGCATTTTTGCACGGGCTGGCTGGCGATTTGGCGAAAATTGACAAAACGGAAGAAGGTGTAATTGCCGGTGATTTGATCGATTATCTGCCGGCAGCTTTGAAATTAACAAAAACTTCAGGACGATAAATGAAAAAGAAAATATTGACGATTGCATTGCTCGGATGCATTGCATTGACACTAGCCGGCTTTTTATTATTTCCGAAAATCGAAAATTATTTTTATCGCATACAATTGGATCGCGCCAACGCCGAGACGATGAAACAGATTGCTTCCACCGATGTGATTAATCAATCCATCAGTCAATCGATCGAACGATCGGCCGTTCAGCCGCTGATTCCGGAAAAAGCTTATTTAGTCGTTCCTTCTTTTTGCCAATCGCCATTTCCCACTGAAGAAAGCTGGCATATTCATCATGCAAGCTGCGAGGAAGCGGCCGTGCTTCAGGCCGTTTATTATTTTAATGGCGTAAAAGCAATCGACCTCGATCGCGTCGATTCTACCCTCAAAGACATGATCGCATGGCAGGAAAAAAATTTTGGCCTTCACAAGGATATTCATGCCGACAGCGTTAAAATGATGATGATGGGGTATTTCGGATACAAGGAAGATGAAATAAAAATCATACGCGACGCGACGATATTGGACATCAAACAAGCGGTTGCGCAAGGTTATCCTGTCGTTGCTCCAACGTACGGACGTACACTGAATAATCCGTACTACAAACCGCCTGGGCCGGAGTATCACATGGTAACCGTGATCGGCTATACTTCCGATCGCATTATTACCAATGATGTCGGTACAAAACGCGGAAAGGATTTTTCATATCCGATCGATATTTTCAAAAAAGCTATGGATCGTGAGGGCGGCGACGTCATCATTCTGATGCCGCACAGCGGCGTACCTTCCGACAGTACCAAAATTTAAAATTTTTGCTTGCATTCCTAATGGGCATTCAATATCTTGACTCCGCTTTTCTCATCAGGTGAGAAAAAATGATCCATTGACAATTTTTACGCAATGAATTTGAAATTTATCATACATAAGAAAAAATATATTCCCGGCATCGCAACGCACTGCTCATTTAATTTTTTAAATACTTCTATTACAAAACCCTGAAACAACAACGTTTTTCAGGGTTTTTCTTTTAGAATAAAGGTCATTCGTGGAAACACAAAAACTCATTCGCCAGTTGTTGGTTAATTATGGCGAGGTTCCGGATCGGGATGGACTGAAGGATACGCCAAAACGGGTTGAAAAAAGTTACGACTTTCTTTTGAGTGGTTATAAAGCCGATCCAAAAAAAATCATCAACTCCGCGATTTTCGACGTTGATTTTAACGAGATGGTACTGGTGAAAGAAATCGAGATGTACAGTTTATGCGAACACCATATGCTTCCGTTTTTCGGCAAGTGTCACATTGCTTATATTCCCAATGGCAAAATTATCGGGTTGAGTAAATTGCCGCGCGTTGTAGATATTTTCAGCCACCGGCTGCAGGTGCAGGAGCGTCTGACGATGGAAATTGCCAACGCTATCCATGATGCGTTGCAGCCGCAGGGCGTCGGCGTTATCATTGAAGCGCAGCATTTGTGTATGATGATGCGCGGCGTGGAGAAACAGCGCAGCCTGACGACCACAAGTTGTATGCTCGGCGTTTTCAAAGAGGATCAACGCACGCGCAATGAATTTCTGAGTCTTGTGCGAACGCACACGGCTATTATTTAAAAATTATTTTCAATAACCATTAACTTAAATTTAATTTAACGGAGAACACTTGTATGTCAGACAAAGTTTTAGTGCAGTACGAAGTCAAGGATCGCGTGGGAATATTGACGTTGACGGATCCGCCCGCAAATACCTACACACACGAAATGATGGTGCAATTGGACGCGGCGATTCTCAAAGCCCGGTTCGATGAAAATGTTAATGCTATTGTCATTACGGGCCTCGGTGAAAAATTTTTCTGTGCCGGAGCCAATATCGACATGTTGAGCAAAGCGGATCCGGTATGGAAATATTATTTTTGCTTGCACGCCAACGAAACGTTGTTGCGCCTGGAACACACGCCGAAAATTGTTATTGCTGCGCTCAACGGGCACTGCGTTGGCGGCGGCTTGGAAATTGCCATGGCGGCGGATATTCGCATCGCCCGTAAAGACGGCGGTCAGATCGGATTACCGGAAGTCGCGCTCGGTGTATTGCCGGGAACCGGCGGCACGCAACGTTTTGCGCGTCTCGTCGGTCGCACCAAAGCTATAGAATTGATGGCAACGGGAAGAAAATTTTCGTATGAAGAAGCGCTTGATATGGGCGTCGTCAATTATATTTACGAAGGCAACGGCGCTGCGTTTATGGAACAAGTGATGGCGTATGCCAAGCAATTTACTACGCCGAATAAAGCGGCCATGGCGGTAGGGCATATCAAACGCTCGGTCCAAACCGGCCTGGAAGTTGGTCTGGAACAAGGCCTTGCGCTCGAGCGTGAACTGCAATCGCTGTTATTCAAAAGTTCCGATGCCAAAGAAGGCTTGCATGCATTTGTTGAAAAAAGAACCCCGAAATTTCAAGGAAAGTAGTGATTGCCCGATGATGAACGATCAGTATTTTAAAAACCTACGAACAGACATAACTACGGTACGAAAACCCTATTTACGCGGTGACGGTATTGATCGTACGAAAACCAAACCTTGTCATAATGCACTAAATATTTATTTAGTGCATTTTTTTTCTCTTAATTGCGAAGGAGGCATACATTGCAAAAAATAATCGAAAACCTGGTGGCGCTTCAAACCGTGGATACCAAATTATACGAAATCGAAATGTTGCGCGGCGATCTTCCGAAACAAGTTGAAAGCCTGAAAGCGGAGTTGAGCGAATTGCAGGAAGAAATTGATTCGGATAAATCATCCGTCAAGACGTTTCAATCCGAACGATCCGGCCTCGAAAACGAACAGGCATTAAATTCCGAAAAACTGACCAAATATCAGGATCAACTCTACAAAGCCACATCAAATCGTGAATATGAGGCTACATCGTCGCAGATCGAGTTTTGTGAGCAGGAAACAAATCGAATCAAAACACGCATGACCGAGATTGATCTAAAAGTCATGGAATTGGAAGAAGGCCTGAAGCCTAAAGAAGAAAAGTTATCTGCATTGCAAGCTAATTTCAAAGAACGCGAAAATGAATTGAATCAGAAAGTGGAAGAAACTTCTAAAGAAGAAGCGGATCTTAAAAACAAAAGAGCGGCGATAGTGCCGCTGATCCGGAAGGATATCGTCAATAAATACGAGCGGATCCGTTCGGCTAAAAACGGGTTGGCCGTTGCTCCAATCATCCGGGATTGCTGCGGAGGTTGTTTTAATCAGGTTCCGCCGCAAATTATTATCGAACTGCGCAAGCGCGATGCAATCCGCACATGTGAGTTTTGCGGACGGATTATGTATTATGAAAAGACCGAGGAAGCCGTTGCGCAAGGTTAATTTTTATAGAACGGAGAAATCGTGTTGACTGAAAAATTTCTGGATGGACAAGTGGTGCTGATTACCGGTGGTGGAACCGGGCTAGGTAAGGCGATGGCGATGGAATGTGCGTCCCGGGGCGCCAATATAGCGATCGCCGGCCGGCGCCAGGAAATACTGGACGAAACCGCTCAGATTCTTGCGAAATCGGGAGTCAAAGTTCTAACCATAAAAACCGACATTCGAAATCCAGATGATGTTCAACAAATGGTCGATGTGATTTCTAATGAATTCAAACGTATCGACGTGTTGGTGAATAATGCGGCCGGAAATTTTATTTGCCCTGCCGAAAAATTATCGATCAACGGCTGGAATGCCGTTATCAATATCGTTTTGAACGGGACGTTTTATTGTTCAAGCGCCGCCGGTAAGCTGATGATCGCGCAAGGCCGCGGCAATATCGTCAATATTGTTGCAACCTACGCTTGGGCATCCGAGCCAGGCGTGATTCATTCAGCCAGCGCAAAAGCGGGTGTTCTTGCAATGACGCGAACTCTGGCGGTTGAATGGGCACGGTATGGAATACGAGTCAATGCCATTGCGCCGGGAGCTTTCAGAACTGAAGGAACGGAAAAAAATCTCTGGGGTGAAGCGGAGCAGCGTGATCGCATGTCGCGCCGAATTCCGCAACGTCGTTTCGGAGAACCCAATGAAGTGGCTCATACATTGCTCTTTTTACTTTCAGATTATTCGAAGTATATAACAGGTGAAGTGATTACCGTCGATGGTGGTGGATGGCTGGGCAAAGGAACTTACGAAATTGCAGACGTTCAGGAGTTTTTAAAATAAAAATTATGATCATAAGATTAATAACATTATTGCTGTTGCTTGGCGCCGGAGAAATGTATGCCCAGAAAATTGTAGGATCCGTCAAAGTCATTCGCGATAAACTTCAAGGCCGGAATCTGGATATTTTTGAAGGGTTTGAAGCCAAGGTTCTTGAATATGTCAATAATTACGATTGGGCCAAAACCGGCGACGAAACGCCGTTGAACGTGGACATCCAGTTTTTTCTGGAAAGACTGCAATGCTGCCCCACCTTGCAAATTCAGACTCTGACGGGCAGAGCGCTGATTGGCCAAAGCACCGGTCACAAATAATTTACCAAACTGCAATTGCGCTTTTACCCCGAATAAATTCTGTGTGCTTGGAATTAAAGTACCCTTCGACTGAAAGGAAATATTACCCGCTTCAATGCTCTTGATGATTTCATCGTCCATCCCCTTATAATCTAGTTTCAACTGATTATCGAAACCCAAATTCGTTAAAGTATTA
>JABWBZ010000205.1 GCA_013359335.1 bacterium | reverse complement strand
ATTGATGAAAATTGTAGCTGCTACACATGCCGTAATTTTACCAAAGCGTACGTCCGGCATTTATCCAGCATCGGAGAAATTGTCGGACATCAATTAACGACGATACACAATATTCATTTTTATTTATGGCTGGCTAAAGAATCACGCAAACATATTTTGAATAACACCTTTATTCAATTCAAAACCGATCTACTCACCCGTTATGCTGAAAACGAAGCCAAACGAGGTTTGGGTTTGGATAAATCGCGTAAACCGAGAAGGAAGAAAAAGGATTATGAAACAACTGAGCCCTGAAGAATTAAAGCAATGGATGGACTCCGGTAAAGAATTTCAACTCCTCGACGTGCGTGAACAGTGGGAGTATGATTTGTGTAAAATCGGAAATGCTACGTTATCCCCGCTTGGAACTTTACAAGTCAAACCGCCTGAATTGGACAAAGAAAAACCCGTTATCGTGTATTGCCATCACGGCCGCCGCAGTGCCATGGGGTGCACGATTTTGTCGACTTTGGGATTCAAAAATTTATACAATCTGACCGGCGGCATCGACGCTTATTCCGATCAAATCGATTCTACTATTGAAAAATATTAGTAATTTTCAATTCTCCATTTTCAATTAATTATGTTCTTTCCACTTCTCGAATCGCTTTTAGAAAAAAACGCAGCAAAAAGCCGTCAACTGACGGAAGACTTTATCCGCACCGAATCCGATTGGTCACCGCTTTATAAAACATTGTATACCTTTGCCGCGCAACATGACACCGGCGATAAAATCAATCCTGACGCTGTGGTTGTTTGCGATGCTTTTGTTCATCTGATGAGGACTCAGGATCAATCCAAAGCTCAGGATTTTTTATTCGCGTTGATTGATTTCTATGTTCAATTGCCCATCGAATCTGTTGACACAAGCATTTTAAAGCCTGACAAAGCCGATCAGAAAGTTATTTCGATTCTTGATGTGGAAGAAGCATTTGATCAAGATCATCCGGAAATCATGTTCGCTTCAATCCGGAGTATTTTAAATCTGATGGACAATAAACAATATTTCATGGAAATTTTAACGTCCATTGCTTTATCGAAATCACCGCAAAGCGTGATTTTGACACATTCTACTGCCAATGCCATTGAAATACTTCAATGGAATAATCATTTCACGCCGTTTTTGGTTCTACATTTGATCAAAAAGCTATTTGATGATCGAGAAAAAAGAATCATTTTACCAAGAGTTGATTTTGATTTTAAAAACATAATCTCACGAATCACGACCACTTTAGATTGGATATTTATTGCTTCATTGTATCAAACTTATCAAAACCTTTTTATAATTCAGCACAAGCTACGCCCAATAATCTCTGCAATTTTACATCAATTTTCTTCATCCGAATTCGATTGCCATGTTCAGGAAAAAATTGAAAAGATTTTACTTCAATCTTCGCAATTACGTTTGGCGCCGGTAATGACGAACGATGCATGAAAAATTGCTTTAAATTCTGACATGGCTTTTCTATATTCCGACCCGAATTTAAAATAAACGACTATGGCCTTAAAAATTGTCACGTACGGTAATCCGATCTTGCGGCAAAAAGCCAAACCGGTTACCAAATTTGATGAACGCTTGCGTGAACTCGCCGATGACATGATCGAAGCCATGCATAAAGCCGATGGCATCGGTTTGGCAGCTCCGCAAATTGGCAAATCCATTGCTATGTTTGTCGTCGATATTTCCCCCATCATCGAAGGTTTCCAGCCGATGGTATTCACTAATGTTGAAATTCTTGAGAATGAAGGCTCGGGCCCGTACACGGAAGGTTGCCTGAGCATTCCCGGAGTTTCCGGCGAAGTATTGCGTCCTCAAAAAATCAAAATTCGATATACGGACCTGAATGGAAAAACCGTCGAAGGCGTTGCCGACGGCGTTTTAGCCCGAGTGATTCAACATGAGAATGACCATTTAAACGGAAAACTTTTTATCGATTATCTCGATGAATCAACGTTAGAGCCGTTTAAACCTGTTCTGGAAAAATTAGAAACCAAAAATAAAAAAATATTAGCCAAAAAAAATACAAAATAAATTTCCCTTAAAAAGAACAAAAACTTTCCCCTTAAAAAGGGGGGCAAGGGATTTAAAAATGCAATCAAATGACTCACATCCCATACAATAAAAATCTCAAAACTTTTTCACGTCAATTACGCAACAATTCAACTTTTGTATACAGGTGAAACTGTTTAAATCAAACTTTTTAAGAATTAATCGAAATAAAAATTAAGTGGAACGTAAAAGCTTCAAAATTTTTAATAAACGTCAAGAACCGATTCGCGGCGATGTTTGCATCCCTGACATGAATAAACGTTATCCTGTCGTTATCATTTGTCACGGCTTTAAGGGATTCAAAGACTGGGGATTTTTTCCGTTTTTATCGGAAGTGCTGTGCAAAAAAGGTTTTATTGTTGTCAAATTTAATTTCTCCGGAAGCGGCATTGGCGAGGATTTGCAGAACTTTACAGAGCTGGATAAATTTGCGTCCAACACCTACTCGAAAGAACTCGAAGATCTCGAAAAAGTCATCGACGAACTTGAAAAAGGCAATGTTTGCGGCCGATCGGCTTATCTCGATCGTATTGGACTTCTGGGACACAGCCGCGGCGGGGGTATTTCGATTCTGAAATCCGCTTTTGATAAACGGGTCCAAGCGCTCGTGACCTGGTCGGCCATATCCCATGTTGAACGCCAATCATTTCTCGATGTCCTCCCGCAATGGAAGCGGCAAAAATATTTCGATATTGTCAATATGCGTACGAATCAAATGATGCGATTGAACCTCGATATCGTCGACGATTTCGAAAAATACGGCGAGACAAAATTAAATATTTTGAAATCGACGGCCAAGCTCAACGTTCCTTACCTGATTATTCACGGCGATAAAGATGAAAGCGTTCCGTCGATCGAAGCGCGTGAATTATACGATCATTCCAATCAATCCCGTTCCCGTCTTGAAATGATTGCCGGGGCTACGCATACGTATGGCGTGGTACATCCTTTTCAGGGACCGACTCCACAATTTAAAAAAGCAATGAACCTGACTATCGAGTGGTTCAACAACTGGTTAAAATAATGATTATCCAAACTCTGACCGTAGGTCCTTTCCAGGAAAACTGTTATATCATTGGCGATGAAATCACTAAAACCGGCGTCATTATCGATCCGGGCGACGAAGCGGAATGGATCATCGAGACTGCCCGGAAAACGGGGCTTCAATTTAAATCCGTTCTAAATACGCACGCTCATATCGATCACATCGGCGCTGTAAATCAGATAAAAAACGAATTCAAAATTCCCTTTTATCTCCATCAAGCTGAATTACCGGTGCTGCAATATGCGCCTCAATCGGCCGCGATGTTTGGCATTCGTCTGAACTCTGTTCCCGAAGTGGATGTATTTTATGATACAAATTTGACCGTTGAACTTGGACAATTGTCGATCCGATTATTTTTCACGCCGGGACATTCTCCGGGAAGCGTGTCCTTATACGTGCCTTCCGAAAAAGTTGTTTTTGGCGGCGATGTTTTATTTAATGGCTCGATCGGCCGAACTGATTTGCCCGGCGGAGATTTTGATACGCTCATCGCTTCGATCAGAACTCATTTGTTTACTCTGCCGGATGACGTCATAGTTTATCCCGGACACGGTCCGGAAACGGCCATTGGTCATGAAAAAAAATATAACCCATTTTTGCAGAAATGACGCCAGATAGTTGTATAACACGAGGGAAGATAAACATGAAACGGTTATTACTTTTAGTTCTTTTTATTCCATGTGCCCTATCCGCACAAACCGGACAATCGTCAAAAAATCTTGCGGAAGCATTGACCGCACACTTACTGCATTTGGAAGCCGATCCCAATCAAGTGGCGTCCATTGCCAATTTCAGTTTTACGCGTGATGCAGGAACGTTTAATCTCAAAAACGGTAAAATCTATTTGACAAAACCGTTTCACGATAAAGTTGTCGCCGCAATATTTATCGGCGAAGGTACCTTTTCCATGACACCGCCTACCCAGATCGAACGAGAACATTTGGCAAGGTTTTACAAAACACAAAGTTTGGAAAAAAAATTTACGAGCCTTTTTTTGATTTTTAATGACAGTACATTGACAGAATTTCAATTAAAAAATACATTCTCGATAGCTGAAATCAGCAGTGAAGTTAATGATTTATTAAAAGCACATTGCAGATACATTGCGGACAAAGATTATGAATGCCTCTCGGACGATAATTCCGAAATTCTCAATGCATTGCTCAATCTCAAACATTCCCCGCTCTTTTATGCATCTATAACGGATCGAACAAGCGGTTCTCTTTCAGGTTCCATCAGTCCATTGTCAGCGACTTCGTGGTCATCGGATCCTTTGTTTTTTGAAATTAATCCTTATGACGTCGAGAATGTTACACTCATGCGTCGTAATGCCAACGGGAAATTTCAGTTTTCCAAAGAAATCATTTCCATGTTTTCTGAAAAATCGTACTCTTCGCTTCCGATTTATTTGCGAAGCCAGCATAAAGACATGTTCAGAGTAAATCGCTACACCGCAAACTGCCGATTAGGAAAAGATATTGAATTGGATGCAGTCACGGAAATTGAAGTGGAACCGTATAAATCAGAAACAGAATGGTTGTATTTTTATTTATTTTACAAATTAAAAGTGGACTCCGTTTTGTTCAATGGTCAGCGTGCGTCATTTTATAAACCGTATGAATCTTCAGAAATATGGGAGGACTCCTACGAACGAACAAGTTGCTGGATACAATCGGATGATTTGTTCAAAAGCGGCAGTAAAAGTATTATCAAAATTTTTTATAAAGGCGAAATTATTGAACGAATTGATAACGACTTTTTAATCCGAGCTTCCACGTCATGGCTTCCTTTAGCGTACACAACATATCCTACTACTAAAATGTATGATATTACTTTTATTTACCCGTCTCATTATAAATTGGCGTGCACCGGCTCAAAAAAATCTGAGAATACCAATAAAGGATGGACAACCAGTCAATGGGTTACCAAAAATCCCTTACCGTCTTTTTCCTTCAACATCGGCTTCTTTAGAAGCTATAAAATCAAAAACGAGCGGATTCCTGAAATTGAAATCAATATGTCAGAAGCCGATCATTTGGAAATCGGCGCTGAACTCGTGAAAGAAGGCATTGGTACTGGCAAAGATATGGAGAAACAAGTTGGCGCTGATATAGCCAATAGTTATTCATTTTTCCAAGATATGCTTGGGCCGAATATGGTGGACAAATTATACGTAACTGAAACTTTCGGTCAATACGGTGTTTCATTCTGGGGTTTGATCAATTTACACTGGTCGACTTTTCAGCGTACAGATGAATCTGGGGATGACGAATTATTGCGCTCACATGAAGTTGCGCATCAATGGTGGGGATATGGAGTTACACACCGAACCTATCACGACCGCTGGCTATCGGAAGCTTTTGCAGAATACTTTGGCTTATGGTACACGCAGATTGCATTAAATGACAATAAAAAGTTTTTTAAGTTTCTGAACGATTATCGAGAGCATATCGTTGAAAACAGAAACAGTTTGTTCGAAAAATTAATTGGAGCAGATCAAGAGGCCGGTCCGATTTGGCTTGGAACGAGAACAAGAACTAGCACTACTGAAGGAGATGACGACTTACTAATTTATGAAAAAGGGGCATGGGTGCTTCACATGCTCCGTAACTTGATGCTTGATTTGAATACGATGAATGACGACCGATTTAAAAAAATGATGCGCGATTTCTACCAGACATACGCAGGTCAAACAGCTGCGACGGAGGATTTTAAATTGGTAACAGATAAACATTTCGGTTCCGACATGTCATGGTTTTTCGATCAATGGATTTATGGCTCGGATATTCCCAAATATATTTTTTCATACCGGGTGATTCCGACGAAAGAAGGCAAATTCAAAGTATACTGCCGTGCCGAACAAAAAAAT
>JABWBZ010000204.1 GCA_013359335.1 bacterium | reverse complement strand
CCTCTACGGCGCGGCCAATAACGGCATTTGGCGGCTCAAACAAACGCCGTCGATTTCCGTCGACTCACTCGTGCAAACGCCTCCGGCGTCGCTCAATACGGGTGACACGGCCGTCGTCGTCGTATCCTATCACAACAGCGGCGCCGCGTACGCGTATGTCGACAGCTTCACCATCACCGGGCCTGCAGCGGATCAATTTTCCATCGCCGATCCTTACCTCGCGCAACAAGGCGTCGAACTCGGTTATCCTCTCAGTATTAAATCCACTACGCCGGTTGAATTGAAATTCATACCGCAGTCGGTCGGCGTACAGCAAGCGACATTGACGGCGTATTACAGCGGGCGTTCGAGTTTAGGCAATGACAGTACGATCACGCTGACGACGCAATTGCTCGGCAACGTCAAAGCTTCGCGCATCGGCACGTCGCTGAAAGGCGATACGCTTGACTTCGCGGGCGCTTTGCTCGGCGGAACCAAAACGCAAACCTTTACGCTGTTCAACAGCGGATCCGACGTGCTGTACGTGTACGACGTGTACGTGGACACCGGCGACTACTTTGAAATTGCGAGCATCAATGGAACCGACAGCACGGAATTTGAAGTTCAGCCGGGCAAAACGCTTTCGATTGTCGTGACGTTTTCTCCCGACGACGCAGCCAACTTCCGCGACCGGCTCATTGTAAAAAGTTCGGCGTTTAATTTTATTTCCAATACCCCCGACTCAACGCACGTGATTCGGCTGACCGGAACGGGATCGGAGATTGAAATCGATAATCTTTCATCGTTATCGCCGGTTTATAATCGTGACTTCAGCGTTGAAGTAAAATTAGCGCAGCTCTCAACTTCTGACGTCAACGGATTTATCAAATATCGTACGCTGGGAAGCGGCGCGAGCGCCTATAAGGAAAAATCGTTGTCGCCATTACCAGGCAGCGGCAATGCCGCCCGATTCAGCGCGACCATTCCGCAGGAAGATATTACTGAAAAAGGATTGCAGTTTTACGTCGAAGTAACCTCCGGCGGTAAGACGATTCAATTTCCTTATTCGGAATTTCAAAACGCCGAGACGAATCCGTATACGATCGACGTCAGCATTCCGTCGCCGGGCATCAATAGCAGCGGCACGCTCACGCTTCCGGGCGGCACATCGGCCAAAGCGTACCGGCTCGTTTCCATCCCGCTCAATCTGACAGATAAAACGCCGACGGGCGCGTTTCGCGAAAGCCGGCTCGGCGAATTGGGCGATAAAGGCGATTGGCAGCTTTACCGCTATGACAATCTCTCTGAACGATTTGTCACCGCGTCCGAAGGTTCTTTCGGATTGATCGAAGCGGGACGCTCGTACTTGCTCATCACACGGCAGCCCAAAACGTTGAACTCCGGCGCCGGTAAAACCGTCACGATTGACGACGCCGTTACGATTATTCAGCCGGGATGGAATATGATCGCCAATCCGTACGCTTTTAATATTTTATGGACCGGCGTCGCGTATTTAAACAGCAAAATCAATTATGCCAACATCGTGGTTTTGCAAAACGGCAAATTCCGTTACGTCGACGATCTCGACAATGCGGATCTATCGCTTTTCGAACTCGAGCCGTGGAAGGGTTACATGTATTATTCCGAACCGGACAGCGGAATTTTTCCGCTCGTTTACCCGCCGGTCACATTGACCGCTTTGACGAAATCTTCCCGACGAATGTTATCCAAATCGAATTTGAACCAGGGCGAATACCTTATCCGTCTCGGTTTGAAAAACGGCGACGACATGCTATACCATACCGCCGGCGAAATTGAAAACGCTTCGGACGGCTTTGACAATTTTGATAAACGTGCGTTGCCCGTTCTCGATCCTGACGACGTCCGGCTGGTGTTCGGCAAAGCGTTGCATTCGGAATTCAAACCGATTGCACAAGAAGGCAGTTCGTGGGATTTTGAAATTTTTACCGGCACGGAAAAATCCTCTGTACAATTGTCTATCGCGGACATCGCCGGACTTCCGGCCGGATACGAAGTTTGGATAATTGACCGCGATCGTAATGAAGTTCATTCGGTTTCCGACGGCATGATCGATGTACATCTTTCATCGAAGAGACCGGCGCATTACCGTTTGATGGCCGGTACGCAGGCGTACCTTGAGCAGCAACAGGCGGCATTGATTCCGACGCAATATTACCTCAGCCAGAATTATCCTAATCCCTTTAATCCTACGACGACGATTCGATACGGATTGCCGCAGACGTCGAAAGTCCGGTTAACGGTTTATAATATTTTAGGGCAGGAAGTCGCTACGTTATTCAACGGCGTTCAGAATGCGTCGTCGTACGCCATTGCCTGGAACGGACGCAACCGCCACGGCCTCTCGGTGGCCAGCGGATTGTATATATACCGGCTTGAAACGCAGGCATTGAATGGTAAAAATAAATTCACACAGACGCGCAAAATGCTTTTTCTTAAATAAATCTTTTTTAATCACAACGAGGCGAAGATTGGAATCAAATACCAAATAAATCGGAGCGATTTATGAAACTTTTCAAAATTTTTATGATGTTATTGTTGATCAATTTGAATATCGGATCGGCGTACCTGATGGACGTCACTCCCGTTCAGGCACAGGAACGTAAGCCTTTGGTGGCGGTGCTTGATTTGCAAACAACGGGCGGAATTTTAAAATCCGAAGCGCAGGCATTGTCGGACAGGCTGCGTAGTGAAATGCAGGAATTGAAATTCGATCTGATCGAACGTTCGCAGATGAACGCGCTGCTGACGGAGCAGGAATTTTCCATGTCCGATCTTGCTGATGAAGCGGCGATAGCCAAAGCCGGAAAACTTTTGAGCGCGGAACAGGTCGCCGTTGGCTCGATCGGGAAAGTCGGCCGCACGTATACGGTTGACGTTCGTCTGATCGACGTGGCCAGTGGGAAGGTCGTCAATTCATCCAAACAAGATTACAACGGGCCGACGGAGGGATTAGTGCAGGTCATGCGGAATATTGCCAGGATTTTTGCCGGCTTGCAGCCGCAGAAGATTACCGTTGGAAGCAATACCAAATGGTGGATTCTCAGCGGGCTTGCGGCGGCCGGCGGTGCAGCCGCTTATCTCTTACTCGGTAAAAAAGACACCGGCGTCAAATCCTTTCCTGGTCCACCGAACCTGCCGGAGTAATTTTTTTAAATATGCATTGCTCGCAAAGTCGCCAAGCCGCTAAGATGCATATCTTTGCGTTTTTGCGACTCTGCGAGATTATTTTTTGAGATAGATTCTTTTTGAACGTCTCACTTTTTCACCAAATCTTCTTTGCGCTCCGGCCAAGATTTTCCATTCATATCAAGCCACGGTCCGTACGGTTCGCCCTCTTTGCGATCGGAGCCGAACCGTAGAACGTTGCCGTCCGGGTCTTGAATTTGCATTTCGAGCGCCCAATAATAATTGGTCGGCGGATTACGGATGATCGCACCGGTTTTCTTAAATTCTTCATACAGCGCTTCCGAATTACCGACGCCGATCCACACCCACGTGCCGACGTGGCCTTGATCGCGCTCGCACAACATGAGGTTGCACGGCCCTCGTGAAACGGATGCCATGATTTCAGGCTCTTTCCAGTCTAAACTGAAACCGAGCTTGTCACAGTAATATTGAATGGAAGTTTCCAGATTATTCACCGGCAATATCGGCGAAGCGGCGTGAAAATTGATAGTTTCAGACATGGCGGATTCCTCCGAATGGTGAGCAGATGTACAAATTTAAAAATCATTCGGAGTAATTACAAAAGAAAAAAATGTCAAGGCCTTGTATCAACTGATATCCTTTAATTCAATTATTTTGTCACCATCAAACTTGAATATTGATTTACCTTTTAACTTGATCTCACTACCGGCTTTTCGTCCGTCAGGGAAATCAACTGCCAGAATTCCTTCAAATTCAATGTCAACACCGGCCTCATTTCCATTAACACGAAGCGAGACAACGGTCTGACGACGAGAGCTAAACAATCGTTTGGCGCTCTGAGCTTGATTTCTCAATTCGGTAATGCCGTGTGTAGTCAAATTGACTGCTCCTCCCGAAATATTAACAAATAACACCTGCTCATGCATATGGTCCAACATCCTATCCGTTTCAAAATTATTATACGCTTGGATATAATTTTCAATGATCTGCCGATACAATTCATTTTCCATTGTTTTTCTTTTTTAAAAATTTTTTATTAATTCATTGCAAGAATTGCAATCAGCCTTCATCGGCTGTTTGACCATAAACCGGCGGCAACGGCACGTCTAATAAACGCAAATAGACCGATAACTGACCGCGGTGATGAATAAGATGGCTGATGCCCATACCGCGAATAACGGCCAACCGCGGCATTTCAAAAATAATTTTTTCGCCGTATCGGTACCGCCACGGCGTCACTATTTGTTCATCGGTCATGATTCGTAAAACAGCCAACGCATCGCGGATATTTTTGTCAAAAAGTGCCGTGACGTCAGACACCCGATTGAACGCTGGAGTCGGATAACCATTTTTGTCCAATTCATTCTGTCGCATCGACGCGATAAAAAGTCCGGGCAAATGCGCTATATGCGCTGCTATTTCACCCAGTGACCGCGATTTCGAATGCGGTTTCCAAACCATCATTTCCTGAGGAACACGCTCCAGCATTCTTCGCGTCGCGACGCTTTCGTATTGTAATTCAGCCACGAGCGGTTCGGACCATTTCACAGAACTATCCTTCGACTATTTTGAAAGATGCGTCATGACATTAATGACGACGCCGTTAGGATCGCTGATATGAAAACGCCGGACGCCCCAGGGTTCATCCGTCATGGGATAAATAATTTTTAATCCGGCATCTTTTGCTTTTTGATACACGGCATCAACGTTTTCGACTTCGATGGTTAGGGCGATCGTGAGGTCGTTTGATAAGGGCGGTACGCCTTTGACCAGTGTGACTTGCGCTGTTTCATTGCTCGTCGATATCAAGGTGGCGACCCAGCCCAAATCCATCGCCAACTTTAATTCGAAAAAGTCTGAATAGAATTTTTTACTCGCTTCCATTTTATCGGTAACGATATCGGGAACAATCCGGCGGATATTCATACTTTTTTCTCCGTAATTATTGATCCGAATCAACGAATTTTTTTATTTCCAGATAAACCGTATCCGGCTGATCTTTCCAGACGCACGTTGCCGCATCCCGAATATCTTTGATCTGGATCAATGGATTTTTTGACGGCGCATCGCCCCAGGAATCAATATACTGCGGCTTGACATAGTTATTAACAGGATCGGCAAGAATCTTCTCATTGAAAGTCGGACGCATTACGAGCACGGGGCATTGGATCTCCGAAAATCTTACTTTCACATCGCAGGCAAAATATTCACACACATAACGCACGAGCACCGGCAACGCAATGAAACTGGACTGCCTCCAGAGTTCAAGGCCACGGACGCTATCGAGAGAATGAATTTCAGGCTTAATGTTATTTTCGTTATAAAATTTTCGCGTCATATGTTTAAACCACTTTGGGCCAGTAACCCGATCGGTATACGCAACCATCGTATCCAGCGGAAAATCTTTGACGCGCCCGTTCATGGCAACAATAAATTTAGCGGGGCCTCCCATAACAATCACGCCGCCGATTTTGTTTGGGTAATCTTCAGCGAGACGTAACGCAATCTGCGTGCCCTGGACGAAATGGCCAACTATAACCGGTTTCTCCAATTTTTCTTTATCGATCAGATTAGCCAGTCCGTCGACTGTTCCTTTGCTCCAGGTTTGTTCCCCATAACTCGTTCCTTCAGGTGGCATAGGTGGCGCTGCCGTTTTTCCAAAACCTGCGATGGTAACCGCATACATCGTATATAAATTTTTATTTGCTTCTATGAAGTCGTCAAACACTGACGCATCGAAGCCTAACCCCGGAATGAGAATCAGGTTTTGCTGCCCGTGTCCGTATTTTTTTACTTCACCTAAGTCACCTAATTGACCGGTTTTATATCCAGCCAAATGTACAAGATTATCGATTGTACTATCGACTTCAGGAAATAAAAAACTTTAACAATCGCATTGAACCTCCAAGAATGATGTGAAAAAACTTAAATCAAGTCTAAAGATAAGGTTTTGGAGGAGTCTTCTGCGACCTGATTTATAAAACCGGACTTAAAAAGCCCGATTTTCACGGGTCATGACGAAATTCGGATGGTGTTTTACCCGTCACTTTTTTGAAAGCGGAATTGAATGCAGACTTGCTATTAAATCCAACGTCGAGCGCCAGACCAAATACAGAACGTGATTGGTATTCCCTCAGATTAACTCGTTCGATGAACTCTTGCACACGGTAGGTATTGACGAGATCGGTAAACGATTTTCCATATTTATCGTTGATCAATTTTGAAACCTGATGCGGGGGCAAACCCAACGCGACAGCCAAATCCGCTAATTTTAAATCGGGGTTAACATATAGTTTATCATGATCCATCAGTGATTTCAACTTTTCCAGATATTGATCACCGATAGCGCCATCGAACGGCATATACGTCCGATATTTCAGCAAAAAATCGGGAGTGATCAATTCAGGATTCAATACAAACGAATAGGCCATAAAATAAATGATACCGGAAGTCACAACGGTATAAACATAATTAGTCATCGGATTGAATTTTCCATGCGCAATCACAAAAATGTACATCGAAAAAACAGTCACCAATAGAAGCGCCAAACTAATCGTCAAACCTGTGAGCCACCGAATGCGTGAACTGACCGGTACCGTATATTTTGCTTGTAGATGCTCATGTCTTGCTAAACGAATCCGTTGTGCCGTCAACACGATATAAATCAGCAGGTGAAAGTTTTGAACAGCATAGACAATTTTCGGATACAGACCGACAGCTAAGTTTCCCGAAAGAAAAGTCTGGATAAAGGCAATCCAATCTTCCGAATCATGTAAAAACCACGGTATCGCTGTCGCTGCCTGAATCATAAATGGCAGAAAATGCAGCCAGTCTTTTCTTTGCCATTCAAATCCATTTTCCAAAATAGATCCGGAATAAAGATATAATAGAGGTCCAAAAAGAAACAACGATCCAAAAGACAACCCGTAGACTTGAGGGATATAAAACAAAAGTTCAGTACGAATGGCTAGGTACCCCAAATTTGATAATATCATCAAAAAAAGCATGACGCTGACCAATCGGGATGCCATAGGATTTTTACGGCCTCTGATGAGAATTAAGGTAATTAAGAACACCCCTTGAGCCATTCCGATTGAAAAAAGCGTTGTCCAAAACATAATAATCTCCAAGGAAATTAAGCGGTTTTTGCTTTGTTGTATGCTTCCTTCATGGTTTTCAAAAGCTCAAGACCGTCTCTTTTCAGAATGGTTTCATTGATCAATGTTTTGATTGTTCCTTTAGCGGGACGTCCCATGAGAATCCCTTTTTCTCTGAGCAGATCGTTGAATTTTTTGAAATCGATGCTGCCTCTGATTGTCAGATCGCAGACGTTTGTTCCGCCCGTTATTTTACTGATTTGAAATTCGTCCGATTGATTGATAAGCGCCGTAAATTCTTCGCCTTTTTGTCTGGTGTCGCTCAATCGTTTCTCAATATCTTTAAGATTCTGCAAAGCCATTAACGCGTAGGGCCAATTTTGGAACATATTGCCCCCGTACACTTTAATCCAATGCGGTATTTGATCGATGACCGTTGCATCGCCGCACAAAATAGCCCCGCCTGCGCTTCCGAGATATTTATATAGCGAGATGTAAACCGTGTCGAAACAGGCGGCATAATCTTTGACCGGAATGCCGGAATATGATGAAGCAATATGAAGGCGCGCGCCGTCAAGATGCAGTTTATACCCATGTTCTTTACAATACGCCGAAATTTTTTTCATTTCGTCGAAATTGAATAGCTGCCCGTCCATACGGCGAACGGGATTTTCAATGGATATGACGCCGATTCCGCTCTTGAAAACTTCGCCTTGATTATGATAGTCGATGGATTCTTTCAATTCCTCCAATGTGAAGTTACCAAGACCTTTAGCCAACGGGATCAAGCGCTTGCCATGCACCGATTGCGCCGCATCGGCCTCGTCTCGGAAGATATGACTGGTTTCCTGTATAAAAATTTTGGTGTTATTTCCGCTCAGAATTTTCAAAGCAAGTTGATTGGCCATCGTACCGGACGGAACGAAAATCGCTTTTTCTTTTCCGGTAATTCCGGCGAAAGCCTGCTCAAGCGCCGACACGGAGCCTCCCTGTCCGTAAAAATCGGCTTGATCTTTAGCGCCTTTCGTAAGTTCAGCTAATTTCTTTGAATAAAATTCCGGATCGGTATAATTCCGGTCGCCGTCAAAGAAAAAGTTGATTTCGTCTGCATTATAAACCACAGGCGACAACAAAGAGGTGGCCGTTCGGCGAAAATCGAGCATGAGTGGAACGGCAGCTATGGCCGCCCCTTTCAAAAAAGTTCTGCGATTACTCATACGATTGATCCTGATAAATTTTTTGGGGTTCAAT
>JABWBZ010000203.1 GCA_013359335.1 bacterium | reverse complement strand
CACCGGTGGCTTGATTCAAGGTCGGCTCGTGCGTGACCAGAAAAAGATACTCGTCAAATTCATCTAATTTAGGAGCATTCGAATAACTCATGCAGTCTTCAATACATAGCGGATGAAAATCGAAAACATCCTGCAGTTGCTGAATATCGTCATCGGTCGGCGATTCCAGGTCGATCCAGAATACGGATTTGAGATTAGGGAGATAAATCACCATTTCGTCGAAACTGATGGATTTGACGAATTCCTTTTCCTGAAGCTGGGCGTAAATGGTAATCATAGTTTCTTGATTAAAAACTCAAAACGACTTTATGTACACGTTTGCGGTCGGCTTCCATAACGGTAAATTTCAGATTGTCGTACGTAACGACTTCATTTTTTTTTGGCACACGCCGCACGATCCACATGATAAGGCCGCCAACAGTGTGATAATCGCCTGAAGGAATCTGAAGCCCAAGTTGTTCGTTGAGAGCGCCGATTTCAACTTTCGAATCGATGAGGTACGAACCGTCATCTTGTTTGCGGATCATCGGGCCGTGATCGTCGTATTCGTCGGTGATTTCACCGACAATTTCTTCGACAACATCTTCCATGGTGATCAATCCGGCCGTGCCTCCGTATTCATCCACAACAATCGCCATCTGCATGTGTTTCGATTGGAATTCACGCAGGAGTTCATCGACTTTTTTAGTTTCCGGCACAAAGTACGGCATGGTGATGAATTCAATGGCGGTCATGTCCTGAATATTTTTTCGCCAGAAATTCATGACGTTTTTGATGTGGAGAATTCCGACGATGGTGTCGATGGAATGTTCATACACCGGAATACGCGATAATTTTTCGCGCCCCATGATGTCCAGAATTTCCTGCATCGGGGTTTCCACGTCGACGCAAATCATATCGACGCGCGGTACCATAATTTCCTTGGCCGTCGTATCGCCCAGTTCGATGATGCTGTGGATCATCTGCTTTTCGTCTTCTTCGATGGCGCCGTCTTGTTCGCCGGCCTCAACGATGGCGCGAATTTCTTCTTCCGTGACGTTGAGATTTTTTCGCGATAAACTGCTGCCGAGCAGCCACACGACGAATCGGGAAATCCATGAGAAAAAAGCGCTCACCGGCCGCAGAAGCGTAAGGGTAAAATTAATCGGAGCGGCCAGAATCAAAAATGTTTTTTCCGGGCTGTGCTGCGCCACGGTTTTAGGCGCCACCTCGCCGATGATGAGAAAAAATAACGTGCTGATTAGAATAGAAATTCCCAGTGCGTACGGTTCGTATAGTCCGTGAAATCGCGCGAAATCGATGGCGATGCTGGCGGCAAGAACGGACGCGCTGACTTTGAGAATGTTGTTGCCGAAATAAATCGCGCTTAAAAATTGATCCTGATTGCTCGTCCAGACGCCGAGGATTTTCCCGCTCAATCCGCCTTCGGATAGAATTTTTTTGATCGTAATTTTGCTGAGCGAATGCATAGCCGTTTCAACGCTCGAAAAAAAACCGGAAAGGAAAATGAGTAAAAAGAAAATCGTAATTTCAAACGAAGAAATAGCTTCCATGCCGTTGAGGTTGTCCTGAGGATTGTTTAGGATAAATGGATGTCGCTCAAATTATCGAAATCGCACCCGAAAGTCAAGCGCAAGGAATTAAATGCTTGATATGATTGGGCGAATATCTTACATTGCCTCAAACCATTAGAAATTATAGATATGCAGAGGTTTTATGGCGAGTGGAGAAGCACGCGCTGTGAACGGGAGCGATGAGAAAAACGAATTGATCCGAAAACTGATGTCGATGATTCAGTCGCCGGATTTTCCCGGAAAACTGATGCCGGAACATATTTCGCAATACGAGGTCAAACTCGTCGCATTCAACGATGTCGAATTGACGGCCGTCATTGAAAAAATCGAAGAAGAAATTGACAAGAAAAAAGCGGCCGGCAAAAC
Organism: bacterium; assembly: GCA_013359335.1. Lineage (GTDB taxonomy): Bacteria > CLD3 > CLD3 > SB21 > SB21 > JABWBZ01. Next base: position 4,230 of record JABWBZ010000203.1, on the reverse strand, counting down.
GCTTCTCATCAGCAAAATCGAAGACATCACCGCGCTCACCAAAATGGAAGTCATGCTGGAGACGAAATTGGTGCCTGAACCGGTGATTAACATGTTGCTGTCTTTGTTAGTCAATAAATCCTCCAATTTTGCCATTCCGATTTTTGAAGGAAAATTAAACGAACTCTTCGACAATTCGATCGAACATGCCATATTCAATATCGTTCTCGAAAAAGCCGTTGCCGAAAAATCCAATGATTCATCGCACTCGAAAGGTTTGAAAGAATTATTCGATCGTAAAATCCGTGATACGGAAACGTTTATTCATTTGATCCAGATTATCGACGCGATCGATCTGAACGGTGATTTGAAAACCAAGAGCGTATTTACGGTCAACCTGCTTGCCGAAGCGATGAAGCGCGACGAGACGATGCGCAAGAGCGAATCGATCAATATGAAAGATCTCGTCAATATTTATCTGCTCTCCAAACTGCAGATGCAACTCGCCGAGTACGGCTATCCCAACGAAACGCTCGAAGGCATTATTATCAATCGTCTCGGGCAATCGAATAATATCCGCCGCCAGTTTCGAATTCTCGACCGGATTATCAAGGACACTTTATCGGGCGAATTGAATATTGAACTCGGTTCCAAAACCGAGAAATTGGAATGGCTGAAATTGATGAATGAACTTGAGGTTGAAATTGCTCTCGAGCAATACGAAGAAAAATTGAAAAAAGACCGCTTCGAGCCCGTTGCGGATAAAGATAAAGTAGCCATACGCCAGACGTTGATGTCGGAAAACATTGCGGATCAAACTATTGCGGCCATTTCATTTGCCCGACGTTTGGATAACCCGGACGAATCGATTCACGAGCCGGGCAAGTTGATCGAAATCGCCATCGAGACGCAATATCTCACGTCGATGATTTTCAAAGTCAAAGGCTTTCAGATCAAAGAAGTGTACGAATTTGTCGAACTCATCGGCGAGTTGGACGTCAAAAACGAGCATTATCAGCGCGTCGTGGAATATTTCAAATCGGAACTTCCCTGCATCGATAAGGGCGTGATGAAGGAAGAAGATCCCGACATCAAAAAAGCCGCGTTGTCGGCGCGGTATTTATCGGCTCGCCTGATGAGCAAATTTCAAATTGATCCGGCGTATCTGAAATTATCGACCGATCACGTCGGCGTCGATTATACGAAATTAACATCGGAACTGAAATCGCAGGAGCAGGAACTGCAGCAGCTTGTTTCACACTTCAATGAAGTGCGTAAACGCTTTGCTTTTTTCAACAAAGCCGAACGCGCCTTCCTGACGATGAATCAGGTGGAATCGTTGATCGACAAGGAAGGTATCGGGTTAGACAAAACCGGCGTTTTCAAAATTCTTGGAACCATCAATGAGATTGAATTGAATCTTGCGATCAATGAATACGTGAAGGCCGGAACGATTACCAAAGGTCAGGATGACGGCAGTTTTGGCCCTGAATACGTCGAGCAAAAAGTCAAAGCGCTTTTCAAAACGGCGTCGATCGAAGTGATCGAAAAAGAAGCGGTCGAAAAAAATATCATACCTGAATCGATTCTCGATCGTGCCAAAGAAGACGGCGATTTCGAAGAAACGGTTTTGGACATTAAAAATTATGCAACCTATCTTTTGACTCGGCGTTTAGACAAACCCGAATATCCGCGGCATCTTCAGCGTTCGCTTAATTTGATTTTTGCGTTGGTCCAGGACGCTATCGGGTGGCGGCATTTTGAGAACTCGCAAATCCGCGCGAAACAGGAAGTCGTGCCGCTCATCGATGAATACCACCGGTTTATGTCCAAGTTACTCGACGCTTTGGCCGAAGATAAAGATGCGGCGCATGAAGAAATTATTTCCAAACTTCGCGACGACGATTTTTTTGCCATTGTCGATAATAAAGACAGCCTCGAAGGCGGGAAAAAATCGGCGCCGCAGGTGCGCTCGGAATTTATTGCGTTGATGAATGACGACCGGTTCCAGCAATATCTTGCGAAAGCCACCGGTTATGCCGAACAATCGCCGGTCGATGATTGGAAAAAATTTTACGCGGAACAAAACGTATTGAAAAACGAATTAAAGACCAATATGGCCAAAACCGGCGCGGTCATCGAAAACATTGTCAAAGATCTGCGCGCCGACACGAAAAATTCGGAAAAATATAAAGACTATATCGCGACGCTTGAAAACCGGTATCTCGATCAGATCAAGCGGATGGAATATCATTTGAGCACCAATAAAAAACCGCCCGGCATTGTCAAGATCGAATACGACCGGGTCGCCAATTCCGAAAAATTTAAAGTATTTTTAAAACACACGTTCGAGTTGACCAAATCGAAGGGTTAATCCGGCCGTTATCGTATCATGAAGAAAGGTTCGCATGTTATTTAAGAGAATTTCGTCAGGAATAATGGTTTTAGCTTTGTTGGCCGTTTCGTGCGGAGGCAAAAAAAACGTCACGCAGTACATGACTTCGCGCGAACATTTCCAGTACGCCATGAAGTTTTTCCAAAAGAAACATTATCTCAAAGCGCAGGAAGAATTTTCGCTGATTACCTACAAATATAGCGGTTCGGATGTTGCCGATGACGCGCAATATTATCTCGCCGAATGTTATTTCGAACAGAAAGATTACGTGTCCGCCGCTTCCGAGTACGAACGCGTCGTTTCGTCCTATCCAAAAAGTGAGTTTGTGGAAAAATCGATGTACCGGCTGGTTATTTGTTATGACGAATTGTCGCCCGGCTTCGCACTCGATCAGAAATTTACGTACGAAGCATTGAAGGCCGTTCAAAATTATCTCGATTTGTATCCGCAGAGCGAACGCCGCGCCGACGTTGAAAAAATTCACGAGGCGATCAAAACGAAATTGGCGCGCAAACAGTTTGAAAGCGCCAATATTTACCGCAAATTGAGCGAATATGAAGCGGCCATCGTTTATTACGATCAGGTCATTACGGAGTTTTATGATTCCAAATTTTCATCACCGTCGAAATTTTGGAAAGGGTATTGTTATTTCAAACTGAAAGAATTTCAGAAAGCGTCGCTGATTTTGAAACGTTTCGCCGATGAAAAAGACAAAGATATGGAGTTGGCTGAAGAAGCGCAGAAAATTCTGAAAGAAATCGATGAACTTCAGAAAAAGCAGGGCGGAACGAAATTATCACAAGAAGGAAAATAAATTAATCGTTTAAAGTTTTCCCGCAGCCGCTCAATGACTTTTGCGGATGCGGGATTTTTTTTATGAAATTATCTTTAGGCATATTCGGCGGAACGTTTAATCCGGTTCATACGGCGCATCTTATTATTGCCGAAACGGTGCGGGATCGATTGCGCCTCGACAAGGTGCTTTTTATTCCATCGCCCAGGCCGCCGCACAAACAAGAGGATGAAATGTTGCCGTTCGAGCACCGATTTCGGATGACGCAACTGGCTATTGCCGGTAACGAGTCGTTTGAATGCAGCGATGTCGAAAACTCGCACAAGGGGCTTTCGTATACAGTGACCACGCTCGGGCTTTTGAAAACCCACTATCCGGAAGCGGAGTTTTTTCTGATTATCGGCGCGGATTCGCTGGTGCAATTGTCCACATGGCGCCAGCCTGATGAAATTGTCCGGCTGGCCACATTGGCCGTATATCCGCGCGAAGGATTCAATCCGGCCGACGCTGAAAAACGATTCAGAAATCGATCCGTGATTTTGGATATTCCGATGATCAGCATTTCGTCTTCCGATATCCGTAAACGAATTCATGCAGGGGAATCCATTCGTTACATGGCGCCCGATCCTGTCATAGCCTATATGCAGGAACATAATCTTTACAACATCAACCAGACAGTACGCAGGACAGAACGATGATTCGAAGTTTAACGCCTTATCTCAAACGCTACAAAAAATTATTGCTCGTTGGCTTTATATTGGTCATTTTCAAAAATTTTTTTCAGTCAATGGGGCCGCAAATCGTCCGTGAAGCCATCGCTCATCTGAAAGTTACCGCCCTCGATGATTCATGGTACAGCGGGTTAGTGCAATGGCTTCACGACGGATGGGACATTGAACTTTTATTTGTTTTTATCGGGCTGTATGTGACCATCGAAATTTTTCACGGTATTTTTTTGTATGCGATGCGGCAGACGTTGATCGTGGCTTCGCGGAAAATCGAATACGATTTGCGCAACGATTTTTTTTCGCATTTGCAGAAATTGCACTTACAGTTTTTCCAA
>JABWBZ010000202.1 GCA_013359335.1 bacterium | reverse complement strand
GCTTTTATTACAAACCGCGCATTGACAAAAATTGTATTCGTCAATACGCCAAAGGACTGATCGGGACGTCGGCGTGTTTGAAAGGCGAAATTCCGCAGGCATTGCTGCATGGCCGTTATGATGAAGCGAAAAGGATTGCCAAAGAATTTCTCGAAATTTTCAGCGGTGATTTTTATCTCGAAATTCAGCGGCACGGTTTGAAAGCCGATCAGGTCGTGAATGAAGGAATGATCCGGCTCTCGAAGGAACTTGGAATTCCATTGATCGCCACCAACGACATTCATTATATGGAAGCGGGGGACGCCCCGGCCCACGAAGTTTTGCTTTGCATCCAATCGGGCAAAACGATCAATGATGTCACGCGTCCCAAATATCCCGGCGATACGTTTTATTTTCGTACGTCCGATGAAATGAAAAATCTTTTCAAGGACGTGCCGTCCGCTATCGACAACACGCTCGCGCTGGCCGAAAAAATTTCATTCAAAATGGATTTCGGCCAATCGCAATTGCCGCGGTATGCGTTGCCGGAGGGTTTTGCTTCGCAGGATGATTATCTGCGCCATCTTGCTTACGAAGGTTTGAAAAAGAAAATGCCCGGTTATCCGGCTGAAATCGAAATGCGGCTGCAGTATGAACTGGATATGATTTCTAAAATGGGATTTCCGGGATATTTTTTGATTGTCCAGGATTTTATTAATTCCGCCAAAGAGATCGGCGTATCGGTCGGTCCTGGGCGCGGTTCAGCCGCGGGAAGTCTCGTGTCGTATGCCATCGGTATCACCAATGTCGATCCGATCAGGTATCAGTTGCTTTTCGAACGCTTCCTGAATCCGGAACGCATTTCGATGCCCGATATCGACATCGATTTTGACGACCGCAATCGCGGACGCGTGATCGAGTACGTGATCAACAAATACGGCAAAGACAACGTCGCACAAATCATCACGTTCGGCACGATGGCTGCCCGCGGCGTATTGCGCGACGTGGCGCGCGCGCTGAATATTCCTTTGTCCGAAGCGGATCGGATCGCCAAGATGGTTCCCAGAAAACTCGGCATTACGCTGAAACAGGCTCTCGATGAAGTTCCGGAAATGAAAGCGCTGGAGAAAAGTAGCGACGAAAAAATGGGCCAGCTTATCCGCAATGCCCTGCGGCTCGAGGGATTGGTGCGGCAGCCTGGTATTCACGCCGCCGGCGTCGTGATCACGCCGGATGCCATCAAAAAATTTGTCCCGGTTTACAAATCGGCGAAAGACGAAATTGCAACGCAATTTGACAAAGACTGGGTTGAAAAAATCGGTCTTCTGAAAATGGATTTTCTCGGACTGACGACGTTGACGATCATCGACGATACTCTAAGGCATGTCCGGAAAAATTACGAAATCGATCTCGACATGGATGCCATTCCGCTGGACGACAAAAAAGTTTTCGATCTTTTTTGGAACGGTGAAACCGTCGGGATATTTCAGTTTGAATCGCAGGGCATGACGGAATACATGAAGCAACTCAAGCCCACCAGCATTGAAGATCTGATCGCCATGAACGCTTTGTATCGTCCGGGCCCGATGGATTTCATTAAAACGTTTATCAATCGTAAACACGGTCGGGAGCCGATCGATTGTTTTCATTCCAATCTTGAGCCGATTTTGAAAAATACGTACGGCGTGATTGTGTATCAGGAGCAAGTGATGCAGGTGGCGCAGGTTTTGGCCGGTTTTTCACTCGGCAAAGCCGACGTCGTGCGGCGCATTATGGCTAAAAAAAAACCGGAAGAATTGGATAAAGTTCGTCCCGACTGGATCAACGGCGCGTTGGCCAACGGATACACAAAAGAACTGGCGGAGAAAATTTTCGATATCCTTGTCCCATTTTCCAATTATGCGTTCAATAAGTCGCACTCGGCGGCGTATTCGGTCTTGGCGTATCAAACGGCGTATCTGAAGGCGCATTATCCGGCGGAATTTATGGCTGCCGTATTGTCGAGCGAAATGGCGAATACCGATCGTATTTCCGTGTTGATCAATGCGTGCCGCGATATTGGAATTGACGTGCTGCCGCCTGACGTCAATGAAAGTTTGGCGGAATTCCACGTCAAAGATAATTCGATCCGTTTCGGGTTGGGCGCCGTCAAAAACGTCGGGCTGGGCGCGATTGAATCGATCCTGTCGGCGCGTCAGAAGTTTGGAAAATTTAAAACTATTTTTGATTTATGCGAGCACGCCGATCTGCGATTAGTGAATAAAAAAGTTCTGGAAAGTCTCGTGATGTCCGGAGCGTGCGATTCCCTTCAGGGCCATCGGGCGCAGCTTTTCGAGGCGATCGAAAAAGCGTTATCATTCGGTTCCAATGCGCAAGCGTCGGCCAACAGCGACCAAGTGGATATTTTCGGATCGGCCAGCGGAGAACAGAAAAAGCAGTTGCTGTCCATACCCTTGCCGGAGGTTCCGCGATGGTCGCATGGGGAAGCGCTCGCCAAAGAAAAAGAATTGCTGGGCTTTTATGCATCAGGGCATCCTTTGGACAAATATCGAGCGGAAATCGATACGTTTTCTACGGTCAGGATCGGCGAAGAAATCGATTTACGCGAAGGCGCGGAAGTTCGCGTGGGGGGCATGATCGCGGATCTTCGCCAGATTTTCGATAAAAAAGGCAATCCGATGGCCTTTGTCAAACTCGAAGGTTTCGGCGGTACGATCGAAGTTGTCGTTTTTGCCAGCGTCATGAAGGACATTGCTCCGTTGCTTAAAAAAGAAAACGTCGTGATGATCATCGGAAAAATTTCGATCCGCAACGATGTGCCGGGAATTTTGTGCGATCAACTTTTTCCAATCGAGGAAGCTTTCGAACGGTTCACCGGCAAGATTTATATTCACGTACAATTCCATCAGCTTGGCAACGGCTTGATGGATTCTGTTATTCAAACGCTTCAGAAAAGCCATCAAATCAATGGGCAGGGCACCAGCCCGTGCGATATTCAATTATGCGTCGACCTTCCTGAAAAAAATGCCGTTGCCAACTACAAGATCAAAAAATTCCGCATCGTTCCCAATCACGAATTTATTTATCAATTGCACAAACTGCTTGGGCGCGGCCACCTGAAAATAGCCGCCCGATAAAATTTGCGAACCGCTGGGAATTGTATTAGATTAGCTTTCAACGACCCGAAACGCTTTTTCGTCAATTTTCATTATCATCTCTATGCTTTATTTACGGTTGACATCGTTTTCACTGTTACTCGTATTGAGTTCATCCGTCATGGCTCAGCGGCATAATTTTCATTTTCAAAGGCTGGGCATCGACGACGGTTTGTCGCAGAGTACGGTGTTGAGCATTTTGCAAGATCGAAAAGGATTCATGTGGTTTGGAACGGCCAACGGGTTGAACCGGTACGATGGATATTCCCTGACGATCTACAAGCATAACCCGATGGATTCGACTTCGCTTTCCAACGACTGGATCGGTTCGCTCTATGAGGATATTGACGGAATTTTGTGGATAGGAACCAATGAAGGCCTTAATCGATTCGACGCCAATCATGACGACTTTACGCATTATCGTTTTGATCCTGGCGATTCTACGTCGATCGGCGGCAATTTCGTAACGGCTATTGCGCAGGATCAGTACGGCATTTTATGGATCGGTACGAACAACGGATTAAGCAGCTTTGATCCGCAGACCGGAATTTTCAAACGTCATTTTTGCGATTCAAGCAAGTCACGGCACATCGGAGCGGTTACGGCGTTGCTGTTGGATAAAAGCGGATACACGTGGATCGGTACGCGCAACGGATTAATTTGTCTGGGCCGGGACAAAACGCAAATGATACGTTATGAATACGATTCCAAAAATCCGCGTTCGATCAGCAGTAATGCGATTGCGGCATTGTGCGAAGACAATGCCGGAACCATTTGGATCGCAACTGAAAACGCGGGACTTAACCGTTTTGACAGGAGCGTGGGTCAATTTACGCGATATATTCACGATCCTAAAAATCCCGCCAGCCTCAGCGCCAATAATCTCCATGCCATTATTGAAGATAATTTTGGGATTTTGTGGATCGGTACGGATAATGGAGGCCTTAACCGGCTTGACGCAAAGCGGCAATCATTTAAGCATTATTTATATAGTCAAGCCGATACACGAAGTCTCAGTCATAATACGGTTTTGTCAATTTATGAAGATCGTACTGGCACTCTGTGGATTGGGACGGAATTGGGCGGCTTGAGCAATCTCAATCGTTTTCGTGACCGGTTCAAACATTACAAGCACGATCCTACTGATCCGAAAAGCCTGACGAGTAACACAGTTTGGTCCTTCTGTGAAGATCGGGAGGGAATATTGTGGGTCGGTACGGACGTAGGTTTGTGTCGATTTAATCGTTCGGATGAATCGTTCAGCCGTTTTATGAACGATGATTCAGAAAGAATTTATGCGCGTATCATTGAAGACAATGACGGCTTTTTATGGATTGCGCGGCATAACAAGTTGGATAAGATCGATCCGAAGACCAGGCATGTGCAATCTTACCGGCATAATCCGAAAGATCCGCAATCGATTTCGGCGGGGCTTGTGACCTATGTTTATCAGGATCATGAACAGACGATCTGGGTTGGTACGACCACGGGATTGAATCGATACGATCGCGCCGCCGATGCGTTTAAACATTACGTTCACGATCCTAAAGACAGCACATCGTTGAGCGGAGTAACGGTGACGACGATCGTGGAGGACCACGCCGGCACTTTGTGGATCGGCTCACGAAACGGGTTGAGCCGATTTAATAGTTCAAAGAATAATTTTAAACAATTTCGCCGAAATCTTCACGACCCCAGCAGTTTGAGCCATAACGCCGTCATGAGCATTTACGAAGATTTGAATAAACAAATTTGGATTGGAACATACGGGGGAGGGCTGAATCGTTTTAACAAGGAGACGGAAACGTTTACTCGTTTTACCGAAAAGGACGGCATTCCCAATAATGTGATTTATGGCATTCTGGATGATAATAGCGGTAATTTGTGGCTGAGTACCAATAATGGCTTATCGAAATTTAATCCGATTACAAAAAGCCACAAAAATTACGACATAGCCGACGGCTTGCAGAGCAACGAATTTAATCAAGGCGCTGTGTACAAGACGCGTGCCGGTGAGATGTTTTTTGGCGGCATCAACGGCTTTAACAGTTTTTATCCTGATGAAATGAAGGATAATCCTTACGTTCCGCCGATTGTGATCACGTCATTCAATAAATTCGACAAACGCGTAAAATTCGACAAGCCGGTTTCGGATATGGATGCGATCGAATTATCGTATCAGGATAATTTCTTTTCATTCGAATTCGTTGCCTTGGATTACACGTTGCCGGTTAAAAATCAATACGCATACAAGCTTGAAGGATTCGATGAAGACTGGATCCACAGCGGTTTACGGCGGTACGCCAGTTATACCAATTTAAGTCCTGGGGATTACGTTTTCCGGGTCAAAGGTTCCAACAACGATCAGGTATGGAATGAAGTCGGCGCCGCGGTCGCCATTACGATCACGCCGCCGTTTTGGCGGACGTGGTGGTTTTATGGCCTGGCTGTTTGTGCGGTGGTGTTGTTACTGGTGGTTTCCCACGAATACCGGGTGCGCCAGCGTATTGCGCGGATGCTGGAATTGGAGCGCGTGCGCGTCCTTGAAAGCGAGCGCATTCGGAAAAAAGCTGCCGACGATTTTCACGATGAATTCGGACACAAACTGACGAAGATCGCTTTGCTTACGGAAGTCATGAAAAAAGAAATGAAAGCGGCGACGACGGAGAATCTTGAATCCATGAACAAAATCATTGATACGTCCAAGACGTTGTCCATCGGGATGCGCGATTTTTTGTGGACGCTGAATCCTGAAAAAGATTCTTTGTACGACGTTGCTGTCCGGATCAAAGACTTTGGCGACGAATTGTTTGAACGTACGGGGATAGCTTTTCGGGTGAGCGGATTGAATCAGGATATGACTCATTTACGCCTGTCGGTGGACTGGCGGCGCCATTTGACTCTGATTTTTAAAGAGGCCATGACCAATATTCTGAAGCATGCCCGCTGTCACAATGTTCAATTGGAATTTAAGTTGAATTATTCAGCTATTGTTGTATCTTTACAGGATGACGGCACGGGTTTCAATGCTCACAACGGTTCGACG
>JABWBZ010000009.1 GCA_013359335.1 bacterium | reverse complement strand
TCTTAATTTAGGCGTAGCTTTTTCTTCGCGGCAGTACCGCACGTTGATCATCGATGCCGATCCGCAAGGCGGCGTTGTATTCAGTCTCGATCGTGGGCGCCAGCATTATAATGCCGGTGATCAGCACAAAGGCCTTTACCACGCCTTGTGCGGCGAAGCGGAGATCAACGACATTGCGCGGCCTACGGAATTCGACAACCTGTTTATCGTCGATTGCGGCATCGCCAACTCGGTCATCGACGTACAAGCTTTCGAGGAAGCCACCCGCGCGTCGGGCCTGCTGAGAGAAATTATCCAAAATAGCATTCAATATTTCGATCTCATTCTGATCGATTGTCCGCCCGGCGTCGGGTTAATCACCAACGGCGCTCTCATCGCATCCGATTACGTCATCATTCCTTTGCAGAGCGAACCCTTGAGCTTGAGAACATTGCCGCAGTTGCTGCGTCAATTGATCGACATAAAAAAAACGTCCAATCACGCGATCGAAATCGCCGGTATCCTGATCACCATGTTCGATACATTAAATCCCGTATCCAAGACCGTGACAGAACAGGTTCATACTTATTTCAACGACGATTTGGTTTTTCAATCGCTCATCCCGCGCGACCCGCAACTTCACCGGTTGTATTCCGGATCGATGAGCGTAAGCGAATTGATCAGGGAAATCGAATCGACGTCGATCGGGCTGCAAGCCTACGATGAATTAGCCGAGGAAATTGAAGAAAAGTTTTTAAGAAAATGAGGTGTTTCAATGCCAGACATTAAAGATGAACGTCCGGAAAAATTTGCCGACGTCGTTCTGCCTGAAAATTATATCAAACACTCGCCCGTCACCGCCGAAATTGTCATGAACGAACAGCATCGCGTGATGGCCTTGGATACGGTTTTCCTCTCGTCGCTTCACCAATTCATTCGCCAGAATTATGGCGAACATTATTCGTCTGTTTTGTATAAGACTGGTTTTCATTGGGGCGATCAGGCGTATCAGAGCATCGAAAAATTGGCGTTATCCGTTTACTCAGGCGTCAAATCCATCAAGGAACTCAGCATGCCTCAATTCCACCGGCTCTTTACGAATCATCTCGCGGCAATGGGCTGGGGCAATTTCGAACTCAAACGCCGTGACGATTTTCTATTTGTTGATCTCTACGACAGTCTCGTCGTGGAATCGTTAAAAACGCATGAAAAAAACGGGACGACGGTGTGCGATCTTTACGCGGGTTTTTTTGCGGGAATATTCAGCCGGATTTCCAATATGCCATTGGCTTGTTTGGAAATTACCTGCACGATCGAGGGATATGAATTTTGCTCTTTCCTGCTCGATAATGAGGAAACGATCGGACAATTGAAACAATACGTTGGCCATGGCATGACGCCTTTGGAGGCTTTCCAGAAATTGAAAAAGGAAATCGGAGAAACCGTATGAGCGAAGGCAAAGTATTTGAAGAAACGGCCGTCGCGGCCAAACTGCTCGACGAATTTTTCTCGCTCTCCCAACGTTCGGCCCAAACCGCTGCGGCATCGGTATTTTTCGATAAGCAATATCTGACGATTACGGAATTTCTGGCGCCGATCGGCAGCGATTTGGCTGTTGTAAAGCCGGAATCGCGTTCAAGCGGAAGTATCGAAAATTTTATTGCCACGTCGTTGAAACGAAAAAAGCCGCATACGTTTCGCGACTCTCTCGCCCAAACGTTGATGGCTGCGAAGGATCAGCCTAAAACGATGACGATTAAAAATTTTCTGGACCGATTAAGTTAAAAACTCAGGTTTGACGATAAAAAAACCTCTCTTTTCAGAGAGGTTTTTTTTTCAAACTACAGAAGGCTCTTGATCGCTTGCAACGCTTTATCGAAGTCAGGCTGCTCTTCGATTTTCGGACAATATTGCACGTATTTGACGGTATCGTTTTTATCGACGACAAAAACGCCGCGCCCGCACACCTGCCATTCTTTCAATAAAATTCCGTAATTCATTGCAAACGATTTTTCCGCATAGTCGGACGCCATTTTGATTTTTGCCGCCCCTTTCAGTTGGTGCCCGCAAAAACGTCCCTGAGCCGGGGGCAAATCCATGCTGACCGTCATGATTTCCACGCCGTCGCCCAATTTAACCGCTTCTTCGTTGAACCGGATGGTTTGAGCCTCGCACACGCCTGTATCTAATGAAGGAACGACATTGAATACACGCACTTTGCCTTTGCTGGAATCTAATGTGATTTCGGTATTCGGCGCTAATCCTGTTCTGACTTTAAAGTTGGGAGCTTTTTGCCCGACTTTGATTTCCTCGCCCAATAAAGTCAACGGATTTCCTTTGATTGAAGTAATACCGGTTCTCTCAGTCATTACAACCTCCCGTTAAAAAAAATTAAATGTATTTGATCAATTTTTGTGGCGTGAAAATAATAATTCTTTGAGCCAGAATCAAATGTAATCTTGGATATTCAATATAAAATTCTAAAATATTTTTTTAGAATTCCGTAAATTTACCCATTAGGACTAATTTAATAAAATATAATATAAATAAGACAATATTCTTGACTATATGGGTCAAATTATTTATACTTCACCACCCTACCAGACACATTTCTCTTGCTTAGTTACATAGTTTTTAAAACACAGAGGGTAACAATTCGTTTCGATTAGTGAATTTTTTCTTAAACTTGTTACTGTTTGTGCTTTTAAGGTGTGCTATTAAAATATTCCCTAATTAACTTATTTACATCAATTTAACGTGGAGTATTGTATGAAACGTAATTTAAACAAAGTATCTTTGTTTGCGATGATTGCAATTGCCATAGGTACACTAACCTATGTTGGTTGCGATGATATCAAAAAAGATATTGCCAGTGTCAATCCTGACACAAAACAATTTACCGGAACGGTGTTAGGTAAAATTTTTGATCGGTGCACCGGGGCTCCGATCGCGGGCGTTAAAGTATCAATGGCTGGAAAATCGGCTGTGACAACCAATTCAAACGGTGAATTTGTTTTCCGTGATGTGCCGATTACTACGGATGGAACTTATACGAATGGCTACAACACTTTCTGGGATTCGTATGAAGTTTTGATGGACTTCACCGGGTACAATAAAAACAAAGCCGACAGTTTAAAATATCCGGACTACAAACTGGATGAAGTCGATGTAATTTTTACCGATTTGCACGACGGGGATAATTACGGCAGCGGATCCGACGGGAATCCCAATGAATCGGGTTCAGGCGCCGACACGCCGGTAGACGGCATTGTTTCCAGCATGACCAATCTTGAAATCGGCCGTTTAAACACGACCATCAGCGGCGAAATTGTGGATGCATTGTCATACGACGTCGTCGCGAATGCGATTGTTTACCTAAAGCAAACCAATTCAGTGGGAAATACTACTGTCGTTAAACAGACTACGACGGACAACAGCGGAAAATATACTTTTGCACGCGTTGAAAACGGCGCTTCTTTCACCGTCGAAGCTATGAATGATACCCGTACCCTGAGCGGCTCCGTCGGTGTCAATTTGACCTGCGGCCAAGATGCCTTGCTAAGTTCACAGGTGACTGCACAGCGTTTACTGTTGTCATTCACCGACAACGTGGCGCCCTTCGTGACCGCGATCAATATTCAAAATAACGAAGACGTCGATCTGGCGGCCAAATCATCGATCGTTTATACGTTTTCAGAGCCGATCAAACAAACGGCCTATACCGATGCAAGTTTGCCCAAAGGCCATGGAACGATTGTCGATGACATTACATTTTCATTTACCGGCTTGAAAAAGGCCGATGCAGCTATTCAATTTACGGCATCATGGAATGCCCCAACGTTCGATCAATTGACCATTACGCCTACGGGAATGACCGGCGCATCGCGTTATTCAATTTCATACGCTGCAGGCATGGCCGCGAAGTTGACCGATGCTAAAGGCAATGCTTTGGCCAACGCAGGAACGGCGATTGTCGGCGACTTCTTAAATACCGAATCGCTGGCGTTTACTACCAAAGGCTTAGCCGACAAACCGGCCAAACCCGTGTTGACTAAAGACCCGACCACGCCGTTAGTACAATGGAATGGCGGTTCAGTTAAACTCGAATGGAGCGCTAGCGAAGCGACGGTCAAAATTAAATATTTCGACATTTACAAAAAAATCGGGGATGGCCCGTTTGACCGCATTGCGACCAATGTTCGCTCGACCGATACGACGTTGACGATCGGCGCCAACGATCTGAATAGCGGCGGTAATAATCCACGTTACGCTCAAAGTGTACAGTTTATGGTTCAGGCAATTAGCGTCAACCTGGTTGTTGGCGACGCCAGTGATCCCGTATCGGTGATCGACGATACTAGGCCGACGGTAGTCACGGCCACGCTGTTTAACGCTACTAACCCGACTCAGGATTCGATTGTCGTTCAATTCTCCGAGCCGTTGAATGAGGTTCAAGCCGAAACGGCAGCCAATTATTCAATCTCAGGCGGCGGCAATAATGTAAGAAGTGTAGTCTACCGTGGATTCAATGCAGTCGGAGATTACCGCGTTAGCTTCATTGTCGATAAAGGTTCCGTCATCGCAACCGAAGTGCTGACTGTAACCGGTATCAATGATTTGCAAGGCAACGCCATTGATCCGAACGCTAATTCGTTTACTTTCTAATTCTCATAATTTCTTTTTTCAAAGGCTCCGGATTTACCCCCCCGGAGCCTTTTTTATTTTCCGTTTCTTCCAAGAGGCTCTGTCTTTTGACATCTGCACTGCTCCTACCGCTAAGATTTCAAACTTTCATCAAGAAAATTGGACGATCATACAATTGAAACATAAACTCCTATTGCATACACTTCACGCGCCCTGCCAAATGATATAATCACTTTAAGACACATTTTTTAGAAACAGAATTAACAGAATCAATTGAAACAAAGATTTCCGATCCAAAAACTACTTCCTTTTAGGGAGCAATAACACCAATAACTTAACGTAGGAGTACGTATGAAGAGCAGACTACTAAGGCGGCCTTTAGTGGCCGTTGTCGCATTAGCATTGGGCTTTATGACCTATGCCGGGTGCGATGATATTAAGAAAGACATTGCGAGTCAAAATCCTGATACGAAACAATTCAGCGGAACTGTTTTAGGAAAGGTGTTTGATAAATGTAGTGGCGCACCACTTGCCGGCGTCGAAATTTCAATGGCAGGCAAATCGGCCGTCAAAACCAATTCCAATGGTGAGTTTGTATTTCGTGATGTGCCTATTACATCCGATGCCAGCCAAAGTGGAAACGGCTTATTTTGGGCTGACTACGAAGTATTGATGGACTTTACGGGATACAATAAAAATAAAGCCGATTCACTCAAATATCCTGATTATCGCAATAGCTATGTGGAAGTATTCTTCACTGACCTCAATGACGGTAATAACAACGATGATGGCGATACAGGCGGCGATACGGAATCAGGCTCTGGCGCCGATACACCTGTGGACGGAATCGTGTCAAGCATGTTGAATCTGGAAGTCGGCAGTTTAAACACAACCATTTCCGGCGAAATTGTTGACGGTCCGAATTACGATCCAGTAGCCAACGCGATCGTTTATTTAAAACAGACTAACAATGTCGGCAATACAACGGTTGTCAAACAAACAACAACGGGTACCAACGGTAAATATACTTTTGCAAACGTAGAAAATGGCGCGATCTTCACCGTTGAAGCCATGAACGAAGCTAAAACGATGAGCGGAACGGTTAACGTCAGCTTGACCTGCGGCCAAGACAAATTACTCAGTTCGCAAGTAACCGCTCAACGCCTTGTCCTCACGTATACCGATAATGTAAGACCTTTTGTTACATCTCTAACGCCAGAAAATGGCGCTGACGTTCCTAAGACCTCTACAATCGTTATTACCTTTTCCGAGCCGATCAAACAAAATGCATATACCAGAACGGATTTGCCACGTTGGAACAATACGTTTATCGATGACATTAATTTTTATTATAGCGGCCTAAAGAAGGGAAATGATATAATACCATTTTCGGCAAGTTGGAATGCTACGTTCGACATTTTAACTATTGCTCCAGGAACACTTGTCGACAATGCTTATTACAACGTTTACCTCGCTAATGCCCTTAAAAAATTTACAGACAATGCCGGCAATGCTCTTCAGGATAACGCAGCAATTACCGGCGATCTTGAACCATCAGGTTTTTCTTTCACAACCGCTGGCTCGATTTTTCCGCCAGCTACACCTGTACTGACCCGTGATACGATATTCTTTCCCACAGATACAGTCGATTTTGATGGCGGCCTCATCCGCCTGCGTTGGACAGTCGATGAATCGAATATCAAGGCTAATTATTTTGAAATTTATCGCAAAATTGGCGATGGATCTTTTGATCTCTATGAATATGTAAATGGAATCGACTTTAACGACACCATTGATAATTATAAATTAGTATTTGGCTGGGATAATAATCCTCGAAGAAGTCAGAGTGTTCAATATATGATCCGCGCTATCAGTCCTAATTTAGTGCCAAGTTCATTTAGTAATGTAATTACTGTCACTGATCGTGCTTTGCCGAAACTTGAAAACGCAACAGTGGATGCCGCATCAACAACTCAAGATTACATTTACATGAAGTTCTCGGAACCAATGTCGAGTAGCGGCATAGAAACGATGACCAATTATACGGTTAGCAGCATTGGTCCAAACAACGCCAGGGATGCAGTATACCTTGGCTATGGCAACTTTTCTTCACTTGGTAATGGATATTATGTACGATTGACTGTAAATAAGACATCATTTGGTGGTCCTGGCGACAAGATATCAGTTTCCGGCGTGACCGATTTGGCTGGAAATCCCATTAATCCTAATGCTAAAGAGAAAACTTTTTAGTCTGGTTTTAATTTATGTCAAAAGCTCCGGAATATTTCCGGAGCTTTTTTTTTATACTTAGCAGATCAAAATACAGGGTGCTGCGTTTTTGAGGATTTCAGTGAGATGTTTTTTTATATAGATTTATTCAATCACCAAAACCTTAGCTCCCCGAATTTCTCCTTTTTTCATTTCGATTAACGCATGATTGGCATCGGTTAACGAATAAAGATTCGTTTCAGGCTTCGTTTTCATCGTCGAAGCCAAAACCAGATAATCTGCTACATCCCTACGCGTCACATTCGCCACACTTTTAATTTCTTTTTCCATCCAAAGATGTTCGGGATAGTTCAATGATAAGAGATTATTTTTGTCATGGTTTTCTTTTCGAATGGCATTGACGATCAAGCGTCCGCCGGGATTGAGGTTTTTCATCGCTGCTACAACCGGCTGCCATGCGGGCGTGGAATCGATGATCGCATGCAGAGCAACCGGCACGGAATCGTTGATGCTGCCGGTCCAAACGGCGCCGAGTTCTCTCGCAAATGCCCGTTCCTTCTCACTTCGTGCAAACACAAAAACCGGCGTATCCGGAAATTTGAATCGGACCATTTGAATGACTAAATGCGCTGAAGCGCCAAATCCCATGAGGCCGAGACTTTGTCCGTTTTCGATTTCAGTCAACCTAAGCGAACGAAATCCGATCGCGCCGGCACATAAAAGCGGAGCCGCTTCCGTGTCCGTAAAAAAATCCGGAATCGGAAAAACCGATGCCGCAGGCGCAATCATCCATTCCGCATACCCGCCCAATGCGTCACGCCCGGTTGCTTTAAATTGACGGCACAGATTTTCATAACCATTTTTGCAGAATTCACATTCACCGCATGACGAAAATATCCATGCAACGCCCACGCGATCACCGACTGCAAGTCCATTCACATCCGCACCCATATCCTCAATCCGGCCAATCACCTGGTGCCCGGGAATCATTGGAAAAAATGCCGGCGGAGTGCGCCCTTCGATCTCGTCCAACTCCGTATGGCAAACGCCGCAAGCCGATACGCGAATTAAAACCTCGCCACGTCCGGGCGTTGGAGTTCGTATTTCCACAAAATGTAAAGGATGGGAATTCTGTTGCAGGTCGGTCACATGTTGGATAACCATTGCTTTCATGGTCGTGACCTTTACTTCGGCTTCTTTAGTAACGCCGCCCGAAACTACCCGATAAAATTGGCGTCAAAAAAATCAAGCCCGTTGATAATTTCCGATGGAATTTCCTGCGAAGGCTTCATCGGCGCCAGTTCCTGACCACGCGCCATTTCCAAAACTTCGTTCATTTCTCCGCGCATCGCCACTTCCACAAATACCGGCAAAAAATCTTCGTCAAAATGCGTTTCATTGCCTTCATTCAATATCCGGCAGGCGTCGGCGACCGATAAGGCTTTCCGATACGGCCGAGTACTGGTCAGGGCATCAAACGTATCGGCGATTGCAATAATGCGCGCTTCGATAGGAATTTCATTGCCCATCAGGCCGAACGGATAACCGGTACCGTCCATGCGTTCATGATGGTACGCGATGATATTGAGCAGTGACCGGCTGGTTTTCAAAGGACCACAAATTTTTAATCCGATTTCCGGATGCTTTTTGATTTCATCAAATTCTTCGTCGGTCAATTTTCCGGCTTTGAGCAAAACGGAATCGCGTACTCCGATTTTTCCGATATCATGCAGGATAGCGCCTCTGAAAAGAAATTCACGATAACGTTCGTCCATCCCGAGTGCAATGGCCAGCTTGATTGCGTACATGCCGACTCTTTCCGAATGGCCGCGCGTGTATGGATCGCGGGCTTCGACGGCGCGTGAGAACGCGACAATCACTTCATCGATGTTTTCCAATCGGGCGTGCAAACTTTTGATGCGGAATGCCGAGCGAACGCGCGTTTTTAATTCAAGCTGATCGAACGGCTTCCCGATAAAATCCGTTGCGCCAGCTTCGATGCCTTTGATCTTATCGTTGGGGCGCGTAAGGCCGGTAATGAGGATCACCGGAATGTGTTTGGTGTTCGGGTCTTCTTTGACGGTGCGGCACAATTCAAACCCATTGATGTGACGAATGGCAATTTCGGACATGATCAAATCGGGCTGGTATTCCCGAATCATTTGCATGGCTTCGTTGCCATTGGTCGCAATCTGGACGCTATAGTCATCATCCTCCAGTAAAGTTTTTACTTCCTGGGCGATACGCATTTCGTCGTCAACCAGCAAAACTTTTTTCTTAACATCTTCCAGCCATTGAATGCGGCTTAGTTTTTTCTTGATCCGGTCTTGATCCATAATGTCGGGTCAAATTTTCGAATTTTGAAACAAGTTAATAAGATACCGCGCTGTTTACAACAATAACTTACAGATATTTTTTAAAATCCACTATCATCTCGTCCGTAGCTTTCTCCAAAAGGCCGGGCTCTGTCACATCGAACCAACGAATGCGCTGATCTTTGCGAAACCACGTCCACTGCCGTTTGGCATAGTTACGTGACCCTTGTTTAAATAAACGGATCATGTCGTCTTTCGAAAGCGTTCCATTTAAATACGCAATGATTTCACGATAACCCAAACTTTCCATCGATACTAAATTCTTTGAAAAACCCCTATTCAATAGCCTTTGAGTTTCGTCAATCACGCCATCCTCCAGCATCCGGTCAATGCGCGCTTCGATGCGGCGATACAGTTCGGCGCGATCACACGTCAAGCCGTAAAAAACTGGTTCAAAAGAAAATTTCGGTTTAGGCGTCTGATGTAATTCGGAAATAGGTTTACCGGTAATTTCAAAAACTTCCAACGCACGTTCAATGCGTTTGGCATCATTCGGGTTGATTTTTTTTGCGCTTTCAGAATCGATTTCGGCCAACTTAGCATGCAACGCCGGAGCGCCTGATTGAACGATTTTTTCGCGAATGTTTTTGCGAATCGCCGGATCGCTGACTTCACCGGCAAAAAAACCTTCTGTCAGTGACCGAATATATAATCCCGATCCGCCGACTACCAAAACATTTTTGCCTCGTGAAGAAATCCCGTCGATAATCGCCCGCCCCTCCGATCCAAATTGCCCGGCATTATAAATCTGATCCGGATCGACAATGTCGATAAAATGATGCGGTATTTTTTTGCGGAATTCGAGCGAAGGCTTTGCCGTCGCAATATCCATGTAGCGGTAAATCTGGCGGGAATCGGCCGAAATGATTTCCGCATTCAATGCTTCGGCAATGGCGATAGAGACGAACGTTTTTCCAACGGCGGTCGGGCCGGCCAGAACGAGGATTTTCATAGGTCAGGTAATTCTCATAAAACGGCGATCCAATTCATCCAGGGTCAATTGAATAATAATCGGACGGCCATGCGGACAAACATACGGAAATTTGCACGCAAATAACTGATCGATCAGGCCGTTCATCTCGTCGACGGTCAATGGATCGCCCGATTTGATGGCTGTTTTGCAGGAAAAGGATTTGGCTAAACTGTCCCGCGGGTCGAGATCGTGATTTTCATTGTCTTTGTAATGCTGAATCATGTCGAGCAATATTTTCTGTTCGTTCCCCAGCCTGACGTCCGCCGGAACCGCTTCGACAACGATCGTTCGTTTGCCGAACGTTTTGACGACAAATCCTAATTTTTCCATCAACGGCAAAATATGCTCGACAATCGCATAATCTTCGGGAGTAAATTCGATCGTCTGCGGGAAAAGCAACTGCTGCGAAAAAATCGGATTGTGGTCAAACGCATCCAACGCGCGTTCATACAAAATCCGTTCATGCGCAACATGTTGATCAATAATCGCAATGCCGCTTTTGATTTGAGAAACGATATACCGGTTATGCAACTGCCACACAAGCGTGCTCGGATTCACCGGCTGCCTCTGAACCAATTGTTTCTGCACCTGCGTTTTTTGTTCATCGGCTGAAAAAAATTGTACCACGCTTTCTTCATGCCCCGAGTGAACCATTTCATGTGCGACGGCCGTTTGACCGAATTGAACCGGACGCCGCTGCGTTTCGAACGGCAAAACCGATTGATCGTTAAGATGCAGCGTCGCCGTTTCCGCCGAAGCCTGATTGTCCATCGTCGGAATCAGTGCATCCGTTACCATCGAATCCTGCACCGCATGAAACACAATCCGATACAGCAATTGTTCGTCTTTAAATTTAACTTCCGCTTTAGTCGGATGCACATTGACGTCAAATTCTTCGGGATTCCATTCGAGAAACAAAATGAAAAACGGTTTATCTCCTTTCGGAATGGAATGTCCGTAAGCCGAGAACACGGCATAACTGGCTGTGCGATTGGTAATAGGCCTCCCGTTCAAAAATAAAAATTGTTCGCCGTGCGTTTTGTATGAAAAACTTGGTTTACTAATATAGCCTTTGATGTGTGCGCCAAACTGATCCTTGTCGACCGGTAACGTATACGACATGACGTCTTTACCGATGATTTTTTCGAGGCGCGTGGGAAGATCGGATTTTTTAAGCTGAAAAATTTTTTCATCCTCATGAATGAGCGTGAATTCAATCTGAGGATACGCGATGGCAAATTTTTTCATCACGCCGGCAATATGCCGGAATTCGGTATTGTTCGTTTTGAGAAAATTGCGGCGGGCAGGAACGTTATAAAACAAATTTTTTACAGTAATGGAAGTTCCCGCCAATCCTGCTTCTTGTGTGACTTCCGAAATTTTTCCGGCATGAATTTTAAGGAGCGCCGCCACATCCGATTCTTTAACGCGCGTCTTGATATCGACGTCGGCAACCGAACAAATGCTGGCGAGCGCTTCTCCGCGGAAACCGAAGCTTCTGACGTGTTCCAAGTCTTCCCATGCGGAAATCTTACTGGTGGCGTGGCGTTCGACGCACAACAGTGCGTCTTCTTGCGTCATCCCCGATCCGTTGTCGATGATCTGAATCAGATTTTTGCCGCCGCCTTTGATAGTAATCACGATTTCATCCGCGCCGGCATCGATGGAGTTTTCGATCAATTCTTTGACGACGGATGCCGGACGTTCGACCACTTCTCCCGCGGCAATTTTATTGGCAATATGTTCGGGTAAAATTTTAATTTTTGACATGGTTATTTTTTTTAGCGAAAAATAAAACGGTTGAACTTCTTTTCCCCGTCCAGCCGTAAATAAGCGACCACCAACAAACGGCCGCCAAACGAAGACCTAAAAACGGAGCGATAATCAGTGAACGCTTCCGGATGATTTTAATTTCACTCATTAAACAATTAAAAATCGTATCGAGAGGAATTTGTTTCGTTGCCACCACTGAAAATCTGGCGCGTTGCAACAACGCCGTCATCGACTGCGGCGTAAAATGATATAAATGCCTGGGTGGATCGAGCGCAATCCATTCGGAACCGTAAACCGACGCATCAAAACTGTTTATATTGGGCACTGCAATGGCCAAAATGCCTTCCGGTTTTAATTTCTCCGAAATATTGTGCAAAGCGCGTTCCGCGTCGTGAACATGTTCCAGCACGTGCCACATCGTAATCACATCAAACGTCTGATCTTGAGCGATCTCAGAATCAATCGTACCGGTAACAACATTCAATTGCAGTTTTTCTCGTGCAAACGACGCAGCTTCGGGCGAAGGTTCGATGCCGGCCACCTGCCAGCCATGGCGCTTCATTTCGCTCAGAAATTCGCCCGTGCCGCATCCTAAATCGAGAGCCGATCCGTTTTGGAAATAATTTTCGATCTTGTTTCTTTTCCACGCAACGGAGTACCGGCGTATTGCACGGTATAATTTGGTAAAAATATCTTCGTGATCGCTCGAACTGAGAAACGGCGTATACGTATCGGCTGCATAATACACGCCGATGGTTGTCTGCGTCGGACGTGGATTCAGAAAATGAAAGCCGCACGCCCGGCATCGGACAACGGCATAACGCCCGTACTCATCGCGATAAGAAAATTTTTCTTCGCTGTTTGTTTCGC
Source organism: bacterium (assembly GCA_013359335.1). Lineage (GTDB taxonomy): Bacteria > CLD3 > CLD3 > SB21 > SB21 > JABWBZ01. Next base: position 14,899 of record JABWBZ010000009.1, on the reverse strand, counting down.
TGCAAATGAGGCAGTTTGTTTGTTCGAAAACGACAAGCTTCTCTGTTTGAATATCCACCGGCATATTAATTATAAAAAATTAAATCGATCAGCACGAAAACGCCTACGGACAAACCGAGGTATAATAGATACGTGCCGGTTTTAGATCCGCTGAAATGCTCGCTTTCGATGATCACTTCCGATTTATCGAATTTATACTCGATCGGCTCGCTGTTTTTAGACTCCCAGCATTGCGCGTAAATAAATTGCTCATCCGTCCGCACGACGTTGAGTTTGTAATAATGTTTAATGACGCCGTTGGTGAACTTGACTTTCACGTTGCGTTGATTCTCAAGCGAGCCGTACGTCGCTTCATTATAAATAACTGTTTTACTGAAATTGCCGCACGACGATACTCCGGTTATGACCAATATCAATAGTATCCATGAAAAACGTTTCATAAAGTCCCTTTCCGGTTATTAATGAACTATGTGCAGCAGCCAGGTTCCGCCAAACAGCAAAACGATCAACCCGATGGCCCACCACGCCATAAATAATTTACGTTGTTGAAATAATCGAACGATCAAAAATAAAAGCCCAATCAACGGAGTAAGAAAAAGTATCAACCCGCTCAATTGCAGAAACCATTGCATCTCGTTTTCCGTCATTCCCACAACAGGAAAAAGCAAACCGATAATAAAAAAAATAATGGTACCGATCGAACCGTATTGCATTAATCGCGCATAGATGTGGCTGAATTCCGTCACGTTACTCCTGCGACTTAATTATCAAACGGATGGCCGATACGATCAAAACAGCGACCAGAATTTTCGCCATCACGCCGGATTTGAGTTTGACGGCGGCTTTCGATCCGGCATAGGAGCCCAGCATCGTACCTAATACCAACGACGCGCTGAGATACCAGTCAATTTTTCCGAACAGCCCATACACCAGCGCACCGGCCAAACCGGTAAATCCGATCATAAAACTGCTCGTGGCTGCGGCGATTTTAATCGGTACACCGCAGATGAGATTCATCATCGGAACTTGCACGATGCCGCCGCCGACGCCGAGCATGCCGGAAAGCCATCCCGCTATGGCCGAAAGGCCGATGCCAAGTTTCACTCGCTTAATTTTAAAGTATTTTATGCCCGATTCTTTTTTGATTTCACCGTATAAATCTAATGCGTTGCTCGTTGGCGGAACCGTATCCATCAGGCTTTCTTCTGAAATTTTTTTCTTTCGCAAAAGCATGTACGCCGCTGCCAGCATGAACGATGCAAACACGATCATTAAAATTTTCGGATTGAGAAAAACGGCGGTGTAGCTTCCGAGAAACGATCCGAAAATCGTGGTGGATACCAACAGCAATCCTAACTGGAAATGAACCAAGTTATTTTTAGCGAGAACCGACACTGTCATGACGGATGTGGAAATCAATGAAACCAAACTGGCGCCGATAGCGTTTTTGATGTCCATATTTAATGCGATCGTCAACGCCGGTACCACTATAATACCGCCGCCAAGGCCCACCAGCGACCCGACGAATCCGGCCAGAAAACCAATACCGATGTAGATCAGAAAGAGAAAGTCCAATGGAACCGTTACCGTTTAGTCAATATTTTTTTATAACCGTCTGCGTCGCGAAGAATTTTCACCGCTTCCTGGTATTGAAGATCGTAGCGGCTGGCTGCCATCGCGCCAGCCTTGTGGCCGTAATAGCGCGAAATAATTTCCAGTTCCAAACCGCGTTTGATCAAATCGTAATTCCTATCGAAATCTTTGTCTTTAACTTGTTTCACCGATTGTCCCAGATCATCCAGTTTCAACATAAACGCCTGATCGTAATCGCTTTTTTTGGAAATGTCAACCAAATCGTTAAGTTCCTTTTCCACGGCCGGCACGTACGAAAATTTTTTCTCCGCAAGATAGCGCTTGAAATCTTGCATTAATTGCTCATCGGCGGTAAACGTCGAATCGATTTTTTTATGTTGCGCTACAAAATGCGTCGCAAAATCGAAAATCATCCCCTTTTTCAAAATTTCGGTAAAGAAGGCAGTAAACTCACGGGACGGAATGGCAACGTCCGGCATGATGCCGCCGTTGGCAAACACCGCCCGGCCGGTTTTGGTCTTATACGGCAGCAAGGGCTTTTCATCTTCGCGTAGTGAATCTTCGACCATTTCATCGACGCCAAACGTATCGTATTCTTCTTCATCCCGTACCGACGAAAGCGTGCGGCGGTATTTGGCGGTATAATCTTCTTTTTGAATGCAGCGCCCGCTCGGCGTAAAATATTTAGCCGTCGTAATTTTCATCACGGCGTTTTTTTCCGTCAATGGATACAATGTCTGAACCAATCCTTTACCGAAAGTCGTCGATCCCACAATCACCGCCCGGTCCAGATCCTGTAAAGCTCCGGCAACAATCTCCGCCGCGCTAGCCGTTCCCCCGTCCACTAAAACGGCCAGTGGAATATCCGGCAGCATCGGATCGTTGGATGCCGTGTAATACCGGTTCGCATCGTTTGAGCGGCCTTTGGTAAACGTGATCGTCTCGCCTTTTTTAACAAACTGATTGGTAATGTCAATCGCCGCATCGAGCAAACCGCCGGGATTGCCACGAAGATCAATGATCAAACCTTTCATGCCCTGCCGTTTCAATTCCTTCAAAGCCTGCGCCATATCGACATCGGCCGTTTTTGAAAATTTGGTCAATTTAATATAACCGATCTGTTCCTGCGATAAACCGGCGTAGGCAATATTTTCGACGGCAATCATTTCCCGGATCAATTCAAAATCGATCGGCGACGGTTCGCCTTCGCGCAAGATAGTCAACTTGATTTTCGAACCCGGTTCGCCTTTGACGTAATTAGACATTTCCTGGTATTTCCAGTCTTTGGTCGAATGCCCGTCCACGGCGATGATCCGGTCACCCGGCAAAATACCCGCGCGTTGTCCCGGCGATCCGTCCGACGCGGAAATCACCGTGATGTAACCGCCTTTGATGCCGATCGAAAGGCCGATGCCGCCGTACTTACCCATCATCAGCGCGTCGAGATCGCTGCTTTCGTCGCCTTCATAATATACGGTGTACGGATCGAGTTTGGACAACAGACCGTCGATGCCGGAACGGATGAAATCATGAGGCGTAATTTCATCCACGTATTTTTCAGTTATATTTTTATACACGTCTCCGAACAGCCGCAGTCCGCGCTTGACTTCGTAATAATAATCGCCGCCCCCGAGCGACGTCTGCGCAAGCCATCCGCCTATAAAAGCCGTCAACATCAATACAACGGCTGTCGCGGCTGTTTTGGATCTGAGCGAGGATAATTTCACCCGAATCACCTTCCTTTTATTTCGTTAAACCAACTTGTTCTCTTTCCCATTGACCGATAAAGCGTACGGCGTCAAACGCAATCGTACCTTTGTTCTGGCCTGTTGCATTCGAAGCGTAAACATAGACATCGTCGTCAGCATCGAAGGCATACGTACCAAGCGTCACCCATTCGTCGGTAAATTTATTTTGATTCACTTTCACGGATTGAACGCCGTTTTTGCTGTGAACTTCATACGTGGCCATAGCGGTTGCAAATTTTTTGGCAATATGCACCTGCACTTTGTAATCGCCCGATCGCGGCAATTTCGGTTTCCATTTTACTTCCACGGTTTTGAGCGATTTAGTCACATTCACCCAACGGTAACCGTGATAATAGCCGCGTGTCTCAAACCATGTGTTTGGAATTTTCGGTTCATCGACGACGACGATATGCGACGGTTGATAAAAATTATCGGAATCGAATGTTCCGCCGTTATAAACCGTTTGCACGACCGTGGAATCATTTTCGAATACCGGTTCAGGCGCCTCGCACATATCGTCGACGCGCAGTTCCCAATGCACGTGCGGCGCGCTCGAACGTCCCGTACTGCCGCAAGTTCCGAGTTCCTGCCCTTGTTTCACTGTTTCTCCGACTTCAACGGAAATGGTTGCCAGATGCGAAACCAACGTCGTGTATTTATGGCCGCCGTACATATAATCGATTTTTACCGTACGTCCGTAACCCCGCATATAACCGGCAAAAGCGACGACGCCGTCCGTCGATGCTCTCACCGGAAGGCCGTAATCGCTATCGCTGCCTTCGTTCGCTTCGGCGTTATTCAGGTCGAGCGCGTAACGAATGCCGCGGATGTGCCAGCCTTTGTTGTAATAACTGCCGCCGCCGCCGGCCGTCCACGTGCCGTGAAACGGAAATTTATATTTTGGAAAATCTTCGACGATCACTTTGACAACCACCGGATTCGACCACTGTCCGCTTTCATCCATTGCTTTAAAAAAAATGAAATGAGTTCCCGGAAACAACTGCCGCGGATGCGTCGTGAAACTCAATTGATCGCTCAGTTCTCCATTAATACTGCTGCTCCAGCTATATTTGATCGGACGTTTGCCGTCGATGGCATGAACTTGGCCCGCGAATCTCAAAGTTTTGTACTTCCGGATTTTGATTTCGCCGGTTCGCGCTTCTTCTTTGATCAAGTCCCACGTTTCATGTTTAGCCCCGCGGCGAATACGTTTGTTAAAAACTATGACTGTCGAAGCGACGGTGTCGATACCGACGGAAAATTTTTTCGAAATGTCGGCTTTGTATTTAGTCACGTCGACATTTTTGCTGAAATTGAGCGCGAGCAGCGAATCGTCCGCACTTTCCCATCGGCTGGAATACGTCGTATCGTGCGCCAGTTCGTCCCATTCGTCGCCATACGCGAGCGCATCGCTATCCATGCCATCGGCTTGCGCCTGTAATGCGGCAGACGGCGGCTTCAGAAAATAATTGCGGAAATCAATCGGGCTCAATGTCCAGTTTCGGCCGTTATTCGCCGAATAAAAAATTTCTCCGTCGCCGCTGCTGCAGAGCGCCGTCGATTCCGAGACCAACATAAAATGATAAACCGATTTATTGAATTCCGCAATCTTCGTCCACGTTTTGCCTTCATCGGCCGAGGTAATCAGGTTATACGACGCAAATTCACCTGCCGCCGATACAAAATAATCCGATGGCGCCAGATCCACGCCGGTCAATTGTCCGGACCGGACTGATAAATTGCCTAATAGCGTTTCATTGACTTTCGTATCTTTTTCATAGGTAACGCGATGCGTTTGCGATGAAGCGAATCCGTCGGAAGAAGTGATCAACATCGAATTTCCGTACTCATCGCTGTCTTCATTAATCGATTTGGCGGTCGCATAAACGGTGTCATGATTCATGTGTAAATCCATACCGATCAAATTGCTTCCGGCATCGGCTTTCACTTCCAATGCGGCAATCCAGATGTCGCCGCCGTCCAAAGTTTTTAAGATCGTAAGATTTTCAGGCGATGAAACGAGATTGGCCAAAAGATAACCTTTATTTCCCGAAAACCGCAGCCCGTGAAATGTTCCCTGAAACCCTGTCGAATACGGTTTCCAACTTCTTCCACCGTCGTTGGTACGGAAAAGCTGATCCGCCTGCGCCAGCGCCGATCCGATCATCCACCCGTTCAACGCGTCGGTGAAAAGAATCTGCTTCGGCGTCACGTCTTCGGTAAAATTCATCGCCTTCCACGTCTGTCCGTCTCCAGTCGCAAGAATAAACGTTTTATCCGTAAAAACCTTGGTGGCGACGACCCAGCAATGTTGTGCATCCAATGCAAAAAGAGCGCGAATTTCAATTTGTTCATCTGCGCTTTGCAGGACGGTTTGCAGAAACCAGCTCTGGCCGCCGTTCGTCGTTTTCAGCAGCATGGTTTTGTAAACGTTTTGTTTTCCGATGACATTGACCGAACTGCTGTCGGCGGGATTTTTCACCACGCCTCCCGTTTTAACCGAGCCCACGGCCCAGCCGGTTTGTTCATCGGCCAACGTAATGGCAATCGGCCTTTCGGATAACTTGGCGCTGCCAGTCTCCTGTAAAGACAATGAAAAAAGAATCAGAACGATCCATCCGATAAAAAAAGGCATGAACACCTCAAATTAATTCCTTGAAGAAATAAACCACTCTGCAAAAGACCGTTTCTGTTGTAATGTTTCACGATCCATCGACCGTTTGGCGACGGCGCGCGCGCGATCATAATACGTTATGGCTTTTGGCGCATCGAATAAACGAATCGCACTGTCGCCGAGCCGTTGCAGCCGGTCTAATTCAAAAACCGGATCGGTAAAACTAATTGTATCCAATGTGGCTATTGCATTTTCCCACTCGCTTTTACCGTGACCAATTCTTCCCTTCCAATATACCGGCAACTTGAGTTTGGGATTTTCCATAATCACACGTTGCAGAATATCCAATTGTTCGTCACGATTCTCCGTCGACAATATTCGTTTCAGCGCGGATGCTTGTTCCAGGTGATTAAAAAAACTTAACCGCAAATGCGCGCCGATATACACATTCCGGATATTGCCGTAGTCTTTCAAAATTTTAGAATAAATCGCCTGCGCCGAATCGGGTTGTCCGAGTTGTAAAAACGTATCGCCCTTCAAAATCAGCGCCGACGCCGATGCGGCGTAATTTAATTTTTTCGAATCGAGCAGTTGATTCACCTCGTCCAACGCATCGTCGAAATAGCGCGAGTAATACCGGCACCGGATGCGGCTCATCCGCAAACCGTAATGATCCGGATCGATGGACAACGCCTTATCGAACCGACGTTCGGCTTCCGCGTAATTATAATTGGCGTACGCCTCGAAAGCCTGATGGCTGATCTCGGCGACGCGATGCGGGCATCGCCGTTGAAACAAACTCGGTTGAATCAGCCATTCTGCAAAACGAACGTCTTGCTCCGCCAAAACCACAGAATCCAAGCTTTGTGACCATTCGCCGATCAATGTTTCTCCGCTTTTATCATAGACTTCCTCTAACGTAGAATCGTTGTAGACATGTTTAAACCGTTCGATGCCGTACGTATCAATCAGAAATTTCACAAAAGAACCGCTGATGATGTAGCTCATGCCTGACGCCGTCCAAAAAAAACCATGGCCTTCGATCATCGGCAAAACCGGCGGCAATTTATTCAATCGTTTCAAAGCCGCGGCCCACTCGTGCGGCGTAAAATAACTTTCGTTCCACTCGATCGCAACGGCGAGGCCTTCAAGAAAACCGATTCGGCGCGTGCTGTAATACGGATTAGCAAATTCGCCGGCGAGAATATGCACGATTTCATGCTCCATGACGTTTTCCGCTTCGTCAGCATTGACGTGAATTTCATCCCGCCAGATTTTGGCGAAATTCGTCGAACCGGCGCCCATCAGTTTTTTCTTCTGTTGCGCGTCTCGGTAAATAAACACCGTTACCGGCCTGTCCGCCGATAAATTCAACGCCCGGTAATTTTGCCGGTAAAAAAATTCCGATTGCGCCGCTAGCAACCGCATCGACGTCGAATCGATGCCCGGGTCAAATTTCAACCGCACATGCTGCGTCTGAATTTCTTCTGACAATTCGGTCTCCAGTTTGGAATACGAAACATCGAAACCGATGGCTTCGCGATTGAGTTCGATGACTAAAATCAACAGCGCGAGAGTCCCGCACAGCATCCATAATCGGCCGGATCGCCGTCGGGATCTTTTATTCCATCCATAAAAACCAAGCGATCCGAGCAATAGTCCCCACAACACCGTACCGTTACGAAATTGCACCAGCGTAGAATCAATCGGAATCAATTCGTCATAAATCGGGCCGGCAAAATACCCGAAAAAATTGGAATAAATAAAAATCGGAACATGCCTGTAAACCGTCCACACATTGTACACAAAGGCGACGGCAAAAACGGCGCACAAGATGCGTTTATGAAACCGTCTCAGCCAGCCGGCGAGAACAATACCCAAGCCGGTTCCGAAAAATACGGCGCAAATCGGCAACAACCAAAACCAAAGTAAGCCTCTTACACCGCCGCATCCATGGAAAACCGAATAGCCGGCGACGGCCAAAAACGACAGGCCGGCGTTGACGATACTTGTAACGGCAATAACTGAAAAAAGATAGAAATTCGATGGCCTTTTTTCAACGCTTATTTCATCAAACAATTTGACTGACTCGATAGCCCACACGGAAGACGTAACGACTAAAACGAGCGACAGTATTTCGTTGAATTCATAATCGAATTCGCTCAACAGCGGCTGCGTCAACAGAAGCGCGGTTACGGCAAGCTGGAATACAACGGCTATTTTCGCCCACACCGAATTTTTCCAGATGATTCCGTACGACAGCAGTAACGCGTTCATAAGCCACCTGCCGTTTGAAAAATGCCGGCCGTTTCGACGGCGTTGACGATATAGTAATAACGTTTATCGGATAATTTGGATGGCGCAAAAACGGTCCACCCGGCTGCACGGCCGTCGCGCCGCACTGTCAAGCGATATTCAATTGGGTAGGAAATCGAATACGTTCGATCGCCCGCCAATTCCCAAATTTTAAAATTTTCTAAAACTCTCCACAACTCAATGTATTCGGCATGTGTAAGATTTTTTTCACGATTATCGGCGACTAAATTAACCCGGCTTTTATTCTGAATAATCCGTATCGAATCGTTTCGGTTATGAATCCGGTCGGCAATCGTCAATTCAATCTCGCTTTCCGAAAAATCAATTTTTGGAAACTTGTTTTCAAAAAGCCGCCACGCCCATTCGATAAATTGACGTTTGTTTTTTTCGGTTGGCATGCCAATGAATGAAACGCTTACGCCGTCGTTAGACGTCATCACGACCTGATCGCCCGTACCTTCCGACGCAGTATTTTCCCAATCCGCAGCCTGCGTCCACTCGTGAAGATCAGCCGATTCAGTAGTTGTAAGTTCGAAAGTATCTAGCATGCAGGCGCGCAAAATCCCCTCTTCGCGGTAATCGAGAAAATCCGTCGACGGATTGGCGCGTTTTACAAAAAAAAGCGTACGGGTCGAATCGGACTCGCTTCGTTTCCATCCGAGAGTTATTTTAAAAGCGCGGGCGGAATTGCTGACGGTTAATGTAAGCTCCCAACCGGGAGGGAAAACCGGAGAAGATGTGCGGCAACTCAGAAAAATAAAAACAATAAAAATCCATCGGAATTTCAACTATGTATTCTCCAAAACATCATTGACCCAACTCAACGCGGCCATCATCGATGGAAACCCGATCGTCGTCAACGCTAAAATGGCGGCATGCCGGATTTCATCCGGTTTAGCGCCGGCTTCGAGTGATTTGCGAACGTGGGAATGCACCGCGCCTTCATGCTTCAGCCCGATGGCAATTCCAAGCTTGACCAACGCCGCCGTTTTTGAATTCAACGGGCCGGCCGATTTGCTTGCCGTAGAAAGAAGGTCGTATGCCTGGGCCACTTCAGGATAGTTTTTTACGAATTTGGTAAAATGGGAAGGCAGTTTTTTGGGTGAAGATTTTTTGGCCATAATCACGCTCCGTCACTCAAATTGATATTCGATTTTGGTAGTGTTCAGCGCTTTGACACGCACCGTAACTTCGTAGAATTTTTTAAACTGCGGATGCGCCAATCTTAATTTGTGAAATCCGGGTTTGACTTCCATCACGCTCGGCGTGGTCATGTCTTTCACGCGAACGGTGTTCCAGTAAACTTCAGCGCCCGGCGGCGTCGTGACGAATTCGACAAATCCGTTCGGATTGGAAAACACGATATTCACTTCCGTTGTATCATTTTTTTCAACTTTCACGCCGCGGGATTTATTTTCATTCTTAAAAACGCCTTTGACAATATGCTCGTTAGCGATCAGATGATTCATATAGAATGGAGTCGTGCCGGAAACTGTTTTTTCGCCGTCGAGATAAATTTCCGCACCGGTCGGGTTGGATCGAATCAACAGCGTGCCGTACACGGGCTTAAGCGAGTCGGCCAGTTCAAGCGTCTCGTCGGATTTGACTTCGATGGTTTTTTCAATATCGTCATATCCTTCGGCACGGATCGTAATCGTCTGTTCGCCCACCTCTAGGCTATACGCGCCTGATCGCGTCTTGAGCTGTCTTTTTCCGTCGGCCAATAGTATGGCCGTTTCCGGATAAACTTTATCGATCGATACCAGGCCGCGTTGTTTCTCGAGCGACACGTTGACAAAACTCGTTTTATTTTTCAGCAACGCCACGTCGCGTTTTTTGTTGACGAAATCCGGTTTCGAAAAAAGCAACGTGTACCGTCCGCTCGGAAAAGCTAATTTATCAATCGGCGTGTAGCCTAAAAATTTTCCATAACTCGTTTCCACCTTCACCATTTCCGGTACGGATTGAATGCTGAAATACGCCGTGTCGACGTTGGGCGGAATTTCAACCGCCTTGAGTTGTAATAAGACGTCTATTTTTTTTTCTTCGCCCGCGCCAAATACCAGTGGCGCAGCGTACTCTTCATAATGTTCGCGCCGAACGGAAAGCACGTGTTCTCCTATATCCAGATTTTCTACGCTCACCACTGCGCCTTGAGTATTGACCAGCTGGCCGTCGATGGCCACTTGGGCGTCCGGCACATTTAATTTTAACGTCAGTGACGGAGGTTTTTTGCCCGTGGTCAGGCTGGCCACGGCGTCAAACAAACCGTAATGATTATCCGACATAACGAGAATCAGAAGTACAGTGCTCAGGCAGGCCCACGCGAACGAAATCATATTGAAAATTCTGTTGGCAAATAATTTTTCCGTTTCGCGGCGCAAAATCGCAATAACGGTTCGGTCTTCGGCAAACGCCAGTTCGGTTCCGATCGCGTTGCCGTTGAGAAATTCTTTGACGTTTTTCAAATGCCGCGCCAATTCTTCGATCGACGCGTACCGCTTGTCCGGATTTTTTTTCAACGCTTTCATGACGATGTTACTCAACATCGCGGGCAATGTGGAATTCACGGTCACCGGCGCCGGCGGATTGTCGTTCACAACTTTATACATAATCTCCGTCATGTTCTTGCCGGTAAAAGCTTTTTCGCCAGTGAATAATTCGTACATGACGGCGCCGACGGAAAAAATATCGCTCCGGTAATCGACCGATTTGCCGGTAATTTGTTCCGGCGACATGTACCCCGGCGTGCCGAGAATCGTTCCGATCACGGTCCGATTCGACGTCGTGATTTTCGCAATGCCGAAATCCATAATTTTGGCCGTGCCGTCATGGCTGACGATGATATTGCCGGGCTTGATATCGCGGTGAATGACGCCAAACCGGTGCGCGTACGTGAGGCCGTCGCAGACCTGCAGCAGAATATCGATGATTTTATCGAGCGGCAGATTTCTTTTCGCGCTTAACATTTTTTCCAGCGTCGTGCCGTCGACGAATTCCATCGCAATGTACGACAAATCGCCTTCTTCCTGCACGTCGTAAATCGTGACGACATTGGGATGCGAAAGACGGCCGGCAAACTGCGCTTCATGAAAAAAACGCTCGCGAAATTCCTTGATCTGCGCTTCCGTCATGTCGGCGCGGATTTGGAGCGTTTTGATCGCTACGGTACGATCGATCCGGTCGTCCGATGCCTTATAAACCACTCCCATCGCGCCTTGGCCCAACACGCTGAGTATGCGGTATCGTCCGAGTTTTTCTATTTTAGCCTCTTGCATGTGTGTGTTTGAGTGTGTGCGATAACGGTTATGGAGCGAGAACCGATGAAATTTTAGTAGCCACCAAATCTAAAGCCGATTGTTTTAATTACCAAGTTTTTTTTCGAACTTTTTGCAGATGTTCAACATCGCCGAGATATGTCTTACCGTGCTCGTTGCCACCAACGGCTCTCCAAGGTGGACGCTATAACCAATAAACCAAATCGAGCCGCGCACACCGCGTCTTTTATTTCAAACATAGTACGATTCATCATACAATCAACATAGCAAAAATCAATATCTTTGGCAAAGATAAAAAGGATAATAAATCATGTCACAATGTTCCTTTTCCGTCGAATGCGCAGGCCGAAACGGTGATACATAAATTTTTTTATTTTTAATTTTTTAATTGAAAATGCGATTTTTTTGAATGATACTATGGGAGAATACTTTTTTATAACCTAACTAATGGGAAAATTACTATGGCAAAGAAGAAACCAGCTAAGAAGGCAGCCAAAAAGAAAACTGTTAAGAAAGCTGTTAAGAAAGCCGTTAAAAAAGCTGCCAAGAAACCAGCCAAGAAGAAATCAGCGCGTAAGCCCAACGCCGCTTTCATGGCGAAATTGACGCCCAGCGGTTCTTTGGCGGAAGTTATCGGTTCGCAGCCCAGACCGAGAACAGAGATGATCAAAAAAATCTGGGATTATATCAAGAAAAACGGGTTACAGGATAAGGCGAACAAACGCATGATCAATGCGGACGATAAGCTTCGCGTACTTTTCGGAGGCAAGGGTCAAGTTTCCATGTTCGACCTCGCCAAGATCGTTTCCAAAAACGTAAGTTAATTTTCCCGATGGGGCTTACAAAAGGGGCTGTCTAAAAGCATCTCCAAAGTCATGCCGAGTGAAGCAAGGCATCTGTTAAACGGTAGAATAGAAAATCGTTTACAGATTTCAACATGACTGTTGGGTGATTTAGACAGCCCCTTTATTTTTTAACATTTCGCGGGACGGATATTTTATCAACGAATTTACTCAAAAACGTAGCTTACCCGGCTTGTGCCCTCGGGACGCACGCGCACATTGACTTCATAAAATTTTTTGAACGATGGATGCACGAGTCTGACTTTGTGGAATCCCGGTTTGATTTCAATTTTATTCGGTGTTTTGGAGCCGTTACGTTTGACCGTGTTTAAATAAATTTCCGCGCCTGGCGGCGTCGTCACGAGTTCGATAAAGCCGTTAGGGCTCGAAAAAACGACCGTCACCTCCGTCGTATCGTTGGCCGCAACTTTGACCGATCGTTTTTTCTCTTCATTCCCGAGCACGCCGCGCAACACGTGCACATTGGCGATTAAAGACGAAATATACACCGGCGCACGACCGACAGGCGCGGTCGCATCATCAACAAATATTTCCGCGCCGCTGGGATTGGATTGTATTAATAGCGATCCGTACACGGGTTTGAGCGTATCACGCAAAGCTACCGTGTCTTCAACCTGAACGAAAACTTTTTTCTGAATGTCTTCATACCCTTCTGCGCGAATCGTCAAAAGCTGTTCGCCTACTTCCACACTGTAACGGTTGTACCGCGGCGAACGTGAAAGTTGTTTCCCGGAAACAAACAACGTCGCGTTGTTTGGTATAACATTTTCAAGCGAGACGGTTCCGCGTAATTTCTCAAGCCGGATATCCATCACATTATTACGGAAACTGCGGAAAGAAACGTCGCGGCGCTTGTTCACATAATCCGTTTTTGAAAATAACAACGTATAACTGCCTTCGGGGAATGCAAAATCTTCAATCGGCGTGTACCCTATAAATTTTCCTGTACTCGTTTCGACTTTCACCATCGGCGGATTCGTCCGGATGTCAAGAAACGCCGTATCTACGCCGGCGGGAATTTCCACGGGGAGCAACCGCAAAGCTACGTCGATTTCTTTTTTTTCTCCGGCGCCGAAGATCAACGCCGTTTCGTACGTCTCGTAATAATCGCGTTTCACGACTAATTTATGTTCGCCGACGCCGATACTGTCGAATGTCAGCATATTCGATCCGGTCGGATATTCCGTTCCGTCGATCGACACGATCGCATCCGGAACGTTGAGCTTCATCAACAGCGCCGCCGGATGTTGTTTGCTGAGAGACTGAGCGATATATCCAAACCGTTCGCCGCCAAAAATCAGGAAGCCTAAAAACAAAAACGTCAGAACGCCCGAATAAATGCCGAGCCCGATCGCAATTTTTCTGAAATTCAACGGTTCGAGAAATTTAAGCCAATCCGGAAGCGGCGCGGAACCGAAATCCTCGGCTTTCACGTAAATCGTGCGCGACAGATCGAGCGTTTGTTTGAGCTTACGGATATCGTTGCCGAAATACTCCATGCTGCGATACCGCTCTTCCGGGCTTCGCCGAAGCGCCCGCATGATGATGTTGTCAAAAACGGCCGGAACGGATGAATTGGTCGCGCTGATCGGAACGGGATTTTCATTGAGCACGTGATACATCACTTCCGTGATGTTGTTGCCAGGAAATGCTTTTTTGCGGGTGAGAAATTCGTAAAACACCGCGCCAAGCGAAAAAATATCCGACCGGTGATCGACCGTGCGTCCGGAGATTTGTTCCGGCGACATGTACGCCGGCGTGCCCAGCACCGTGCCGACGATCGTGTTCGTCGACGAGGTGCATCGCTTCAACAAGGCGCAGCAGGACGCCTTCCTGCCGCACGTGGAGTCGGGCCTGTTCAGCTTCATCGGCGCGACGACCGAGAACCCGTCGTTCGAGGTCAACTCGGCGCTGTTGTCGCGCGCCGCGGTGCATGTGCTCGAGCCGCTCGAGGCCGACGTCACCGTCGCCGGCAAGGTCAAGGCGCGCCTCTTCGCCTCGACGACCGCGAAGGACTGCGACTTCATCGTGAAGCTCATCGACGTCTTCCCCGAGGGCGGCGGCGAGCTCTCGGGCTACCAGATGATGGTGCTCGGCGAGGTCCTGCCGGCGCGCTTCCGGCAGGGACCCGAGGTCGCGCGGCCCGTCACGCCCGGCAAGGTCGACGCGTACGAGATCGACATGAGGTCGTGTGATCACCGCTTCCTCAAGGGCCACCGGATCATGGTCCAGGTGCAGTCGACCTGGTTCCCGCTCATCGAGCGCAACCCGCAGTCCCTCGTCGATCCCTTCAAGGCGACCGAGGCCGACATGCGCAAGGCGACGCAGCGCATCGCCCGCTCCCCGCGTTTCCCGACGCACATCGAGCTCCCGGTGATCCCCGACTGAAGACGTGGCCGGAAATCGAGGCAGCGCTCGGGGCTGGGGCCCCGAGCGCGAGGCAGCCGGCAGCGTGGAGACGTGGCCGGAAATCGAGGCAGCGCTCGG
>JABWBZ010000201.1 GCA_013359335.1 bacterium | reverse complement strand
AGCAGAAGAATTTCGTTAGTAGAGTCAGGCATAATCATGTCAAAAGTTGTAAAAAAGTGTAATAAGAACCAAAGAAGTGCTTTGTATTATACAATTAATTCAAACAAGCGGTCATATTTATGAATCTTCAAAATTGCTCATGGACGGCATTATTTCTATTGTTGTTGGGCTGTTCTGCCGCGCCTCGCATGCGGTCCGTTACGACGTCAGATGCCGTTCCGCAAGTAAAAGTTCTACTCAGGCAAACGTCCCAAGCCGTTGCCGTAACCGCGAATATGGCTTTTGTCGTCAAAGGCGATGACAATCAGGATATTACCTACGTGTCCGAAGGGCAAAAAATTGAATTAAAGTGCGCGCAAGATAAAATAGAAATCTATGACGCGCAAGGAAAATCACTTGGAAAAACTATTACAGCCACATGTTCGGCCAAATCGGATGAAATTCGTTTCTTGACTGGCGGTAATTCATACCGTGGACGATTGGTCGCAACCGCCAACAACGGCGAAATGATGTTGCTCAATGTGCTGGACATGGAATCATACTTGATGGGCGTTGTCCGCAATGAAATCGGGAAATTGCCGATGGAACAAATCGAAGCCGCTAAAGCGCAAGCGGTTGCCGCTCGGACCTATGCCGTCAAAAACCGAAACAAATATAAAACCTACGATTACGTGAGCGATGTTGGGGATCAGGTTTATCAAGGCGCGTCGAGCGAAACGGATGTGAGCAATCAAGCCGTGGTGGAAACGGCGGGGCAAATTTTGCAGTACAATGATCAGCCGATCAGTGCCTTTTTCTTTTCGACTTGTGGCGGTGTCACGGCAAATGCAATCGACGTGTGGAAAAATTCAAGTAGTACACCTTACTTACAAAGCATTCGGACGAGTTATAACGGAAAAAATTTTTGCATGGAATCGCCACTATATCGTTGGGAAGTCAAATGGACCGGAGACGAAATTGAAAATTTGATCAAAGCCAACCTTCCGGCTATTCTTAAAGATCAGTTGCCGAGCGAAGATTTTTCAAAATTGCAGACGCAACAACTCTACAATCTTGCCGTGATTCAACGCGATTCGAGCCAAAGAATTCAAACAATAACAATCGGGTTTTCGAAAGATCAATATACGGTTACCGGCGAACAAATTCGCCGCATTCTCAAAGGTGAAAAATCGATATTGTACAGTTCGTTATTCAGGATCGATATTCAACGCAATGCAGACGGAACGATTATGACTGTCTCGGCCAAAGGTGCCGGTAACGGTCACGGCGTGGGCATGTGCCAGTGGTGCGCGCGAACAATGGCCAAAGACGGCTACGGATACCAACAGATTTTGGGATATTTTTATAGAGGGACGGCATTGAAGAAAATGTATTAAAAAAAAGGACTGTCTAAAAATCAGTTTTAAACAGTCCTTTTATAAAAGCAATGCTCCGGAAAATTATTTTATATAGCTCACGATTTCTTTATTCACAACCGGCGTTCCTGATGAATAATCATAGAAACCTTTTCCTGATTTTTTACCGTAAAAACCGGCCATAAACATTTTTCTCAGTAGCGGAGGACAAGAATACATCGGTTCGCCGTATTCCTTGAACATGATTTCCGCAATCCGGTACGTCGTATCGATACCGACAAAATCCAGTAGCGTCAATGGCCCCATCGGATATCCACAACCCAGCATCATACCTTTATCAATATCTTCAATGGACGCCGTTCCGTTTTGAACGGCACGAATCGCGCCCAGCAAGTACGGAACGAGAAGAAAATTAACCACAAATCCCGAATTATCTTTTGCGCCTATGGGAGTTTTCCCGAGCGCTTTGCCGAGTTCGAACGCTGTGTTAAACGTTTCCTCTGACGTGCGGACGCCTTTGACGATTTCGACCAGTTTCATGACCGGCACTGGGTTGAAAAAATGCATCCCGCAGAAACGGTCCGGGCGCTGCGTCGTGGCCGCCATTTCCGTAATCGTCAAGCTAGACGTATTGGAAGCAAAAATGGTGTGAGACGGACAAATTTTGTCGAGATAGGAATACATTTCGCCTTTGATTTTGATGTCTTCGGTTACCGCTTCGATGATGACGTCGCAGTTTTTGAGGTCGTCAAGGCTGGTGGTGCCGCTCAGATTGGCTATAGTTTTATCTTTTTCTTCGGCTGTGATTTTTCCTTTAGCGGCATTGCGTTCCAATTGTTTTTTGATGTTACCGACGCCTTTGTCAACCAGTTCCTGATTGATTTCCCGCGCGATCGTTTTGAAACCAGAAGCAGCAGCGACCTGCGCAATGCCCGATCCCATCAGCCCGCATCCCAATACGCCGATAGTTTTAATGTTTTTGACATCCATGTGATAATCTCCTTGGATAAATGAATTAATTATTTAAAAACGATTATTGTCCCGAAATGATAACACGCGTCTGAATGACCCAGGCGTCCGGATATCCAGCGGATTTTGCAAACTCTTTGATTTCATCGGCGGCGGTTTTATCGGTAAAGTTGCCGATTCGAACTTTATAATACGGCGGTTCAAAATCAAGATAAACTTCTTCCGTGAATTTCTTTACCGCATCATCGCGCTGTGCAATGGCTTCGTAATAATCTTTCGTCGCAAAAAGCTGGATCCGGTAGCCCATGGCCGATGATTCTTTGTGATTATTTTCCAGATGCGGTTGAATAATTTCAGAGTACGGTTTGATGTCCGGATTTTTTTGTTTCGGTTTGATCCTCCAACGATCGTCAAGTGAATAAGGGTCGAAACTTTCGTCCTGCTTGTTTTCGCCGCTGTCCTGACGGTCTTTTGTTATCCGATCGTTTTGAACCGTTACCATTTGCTTTTGCTGAATCTTTCGGCTTCCCGCGCAAGCCGGTATGAGAATTGAAATGACGCAGATTAATGTAACAATCAAATATTTCATATTTCGATCTGAAGTACTGTTAACAATTCATTTAAATTTTTAATAATTTCGTTCACACCGTTTTGCGAGAGCGTTTTGGCATCGGTCGTGCCGCTGGTAACGCCGACCATTTTCACTCTAGCATTGCGCGCCGCCAAAGCATCGATAACGCTGTCGCCAACATACAGAGTATCGTCAATTGTCCCGCCCATAAAATCGATAGCTTTGAAAATACCTTCCGGATCGGGTTTTAAATTTTTGACGTCCTCGTAACCTATGATCACGTCAAACAAATCGTCCGCTTGATTCTGCATTAAAGTATCCTTGATCGTCGACCGGCGTTTGGTCGATACTATTCCAAGCGTATAAAAATTGTCGTGTAAAATTTCAAGCGTTTCTTCAACGCCAGCTAGCATAAAAGTATGGTCGACCATCGTTCCGGTGTCGGCATGTTCCATAAAAAGTTGTTTGCACTGCGCGATTATATTCGGGTCGGCGACGAATTGTCCGAAAGTTTCTTCGAGCGAATGGCCGATCATTTTACGAATAGCCGAAGGCTCCGCCGTTTTTTTGCCGACTTGGCTCAGAGCATAATTGACGCAGCGAATAATACCTTCCGACGAATCAGCCAATGTGTAATCAAAATCAAAAAGAATCTGGTGAATGCCGTTCATCGTTTGGTTTTTTTAATCAGAGATTCCAGTTCAGACAAAGCCGTGATGGTAAAGTCCGGTTTAGCGCCGGCTTTTTTAGATTTTATTTGGTCACGGTTGATCCAAACCGTTTTAATGCCCAGTGCGCCGGCTCCGGCAACGTCTTTGTCAGGCTGGTCGCCGACGTACATGATTTGATTGGGTTTGAGTTGCAAATGATTGACGGCGGATTCGAACATGATCGGGTGCGGTTTGCGCCATCCGAAATCGGACGAAAAAAAAGCAAATTCAAAGTACTGGCGGATATTCAATCGTTCGAGAACTTCCATGGAAAGAATTCCCGGCATGTGCGTATTGGAAATCACAGCAAGCCGGATTTCGCGTTCTTTAAGATGCTGCAATGCAGCCGACGCGTCGTTAAAAAGCAATCGCGCATTAATCAACGGTTGAAAAAAATTGCGCACCATGATAGACAAATTCAGGTCTTTGGGAATGCGGTAAAACTCCGTCATGGCATTAAAAATCGATGAGATGGAAATTTCCAAAAGGGTCTTTTCGGCAATTTTTTTTTGGGGTTCGTACAAGCGGTAAAAAAGATCGCTCCAGCCGTTCAGGTTAATTCCAAGTTCCCGTTTCTTAAAAATGCTAAGATGATTCAAAAAGCCGGCTTTTTCAAGCTTGGGCCAGTCAAGATTATCCTGACGCAATAACGTATTGCCGAGATCAAAAACAATGGCTTGAATCATGAGGAATGAATCTAATGATCGGATCAAATCGCAACGAATGTATTTAATCTCAAAACGAAATGCAATTGAAAAGAAGCTGTAACTGATGTAAAAGGTATGAAAAGGTATGAAATTACTGGAAAACTCTTATGTTAAAAAATTCAACACAAACAAGACTTACTTTTATTGTTTCTTTTAAAATAAGTCGCTAAGTTGTTGAAAAATTTTACAAAAACATGACAAATATCATAGTTTTATTTTGACACAAATATTACAATTGAGGTGTGAAGATTAGTTTTTTAACGAATTCTATCTAAATGTTCCTTTCTAAGAGCTGTTCTAATTTATGACCGCGGAGGTTGATATGAAAAATGTATTTCGACTGGCAGCAATGATTTTGCCGATAGCGATCATTGCGCTATTTTTTGTAAGCAGCTGCGAAGGACCGAGAGGACCTGCGGGTGCTGACGGCCAAGATGGCGTTGACGGTGTCGATGCGAATGAAACGTGTAAACAGTGTCACAATCCACTTTCGGTTGACAAAATTCAGGCTGAATATGAATTTTCGAAACACTCATGGGGTGAAGCTGCGTTTGAAGAGGCAGGCAATACAACATGTACTCCTTGCCATGCCGATCGTGCTTTCAGGTATGTCGTTGAGAATAATGTTCCGGCAACATTTACACTGAATGCAACGACACAAAAGTATTCAAATAACTATGTAACTGTCGCCGGAGAATCGCTTGGTTTGATCGATTGCGCGACTTGTCATAGTTCATTACACACAGCATACACGGATACTGACTTCGTATTTACCAATACAGCTGCTGTGTCAATGACCATGTGGAAAGGCGCCAAGTCGATCAATTTGACGCAAGACGGCGGCGTGTCCAATCTTTGCGTGAAATGCCATCAACCGCGCCCTCTGACGAAAGCAAGCTTGACGGACAAAGTCACGACAGACGCTGACTCGCTTCGTTTTAACGGCGATGTATTGGATTATGCCGGTTTAGCCAGCGCGCCTGCCGATACTTTCTGGTATAATTATGATCTGTCAAGAAACGTGATATTCCCGAGCTATAGAACGCACGTTCACTACGGAGTCGTAGGCGCCGTATATGCCGGTACAGGTGGGGTTGAATTTGCTGGAACGGAAGCTTACAACAGTTCAACTCACACGACGGTAGCTTCCTGCCCGGATTGTCACATGGCCGATGTTTATCAAAGAGGCGGCGGTCATACGTTCTTTATGCGCGGCACGGATGTGGAACTCGGCTTGACTTCCAGCACGACATGGAATTTCAACGGCTGCAACGTCTCCGGATGTCACTCGGCCGCTCCGATCAGCGCTACATCGACGACGAAATGGTCAACTCCAAGAGCCAATCAAAAAACAAAACTCAATACGCTTGCGGCTAAATTGAATGCTCTCGGCGGCGGAACGAAGATATTGCACGTCAATACCGATCCTGTGACCAATCTCTGGTACGGCATGACGACGGACAACTATGATGGATATTTGGATATCTATGATCCTTCGACCAATGCAACGGGTGCGTGGAGAAACCCAAATCCTAGTAGTTCATGGACGACGGCACAAAAGAATACAAACAATGCTTTGCCGGATTTCCCGTCTTTGACAAAGAGAGACATGGGCGCGATGATTAATTTCCAATTCGCATTGAGAGAATACAGCTTAGGTATTCATAACACGACGTACACGAATGCCTTGTTGACGAATACGATCGCTCTGTATCCATAAAAATGGAATAAGATTACTATGAAGAAAAAGGCTCTGCAATTCGGCAGAGCCTTTCTCTTCGATTCGATCGGACATGTTCTTAAAAAACTGAAAAAAAGTTTGAGATTAAATGTTTTTATTCGAATATTTAACACGGCTTATCACTCTCTATAACTTTCCCTGCAATAAGAGGTCACAATGAAATCGAGACAACTGCTTTTCGTGTTGACTTTCTTGCTACCCGGCATCATTCAATCGCAGACGATG
>JABWBZ010000200.1 GCA_013359335.1 bacterium | reverse complement strand
CCCACGTTGCACCGTCTTGGAATTCAGGCGTTTCAGCCTGTATTGATCGAAGGCCGTGCCATTCAAGTGCACCCGCTGGTTTGCGCCGCATTCAATGCAGACTTCGACGGTGATCAGATGGCCGTTCATATTCCTTTATCTTATGAAGCGCAAATCGAAACGCGATTGTTGATGCTTTCAAGTCATAACGTAATCCAGCCGTCCAGCGGACGACCGATTGCTATTCCTTCACAGGATATCGTGTTGGGATGTTACTATCTGACTAAAGAGAAAAAAGGCGGCTTGGGCGAAGGAAGTAAATTTTCTTCCATCGAACAAGTGCGCATGGCATTTGACGCCGGTACGGTCGAACTTCATTCCAAGATCAAACTACGTATCGAAGATACTGAAGCGAACAGCAAGAAACCAACTTTCAAATATATCGATACGACTGCCGGCCGCGCCATCTTCAATGAAATCGTTCCGAAAGGAATGGGATATTTGAATGAACTGCTGACTAAGAAAAAAATGGAAGAAATCGTTTCCAAAATGCATTCAAATATTGGAAATCTCAAAACGGTTGAATTTCTTGATAATTTGAAGTTGCTCGGATTTACGTTCGCGATGAAATCCGGTTCATCGATCGGAATTGATGATGTATTGTCGCCGCCGAATAAAGACGAAGTATTGAAAGAAGCAAAACAGCAAGTCGAAAAAGTTCAAAAAACGTATCGTATGGGTTTAATGACCGATGGTGAACGGTATAATAAAATCATCGATATCTGGACGCATGCATCGAATGACGTTGCTGCTGCCATGTATAAAGCGATCACGATTTCGCGCGATGGTTTTAATCCTATTTTTATGATGATGGATTCAGGCGCTCGCGGTTCTCGCGACCAGATCAAACAGCTTGGTGGTATGCGCGGACTGATGTCGAAACCTCAAAAATCAATGACCGGTCAGGTTGGTGAAATTATCGAACACCCGATCACTTCCAGTTTTAAAGAAGGCCTTTCAGTGTGGGAATACTTCATTTCGACTCACGGTGCCCGCAAAGGTTTGGCCGATACGGCATTGAAAACTGCAGACGCCGGTTATTTGACCCGCCGACTAGTCGATGTGGCTCAGGACGTGATCATCACGGAGGTTGATTGCGGAACTATTTTGGGCGTCAGCACAAGCGCCATTAAAGAGGGTGAAGAAATCAAGGAATCGTTGGGTGAACGGTGTTTAGGCCGTGTGGCTGCCGACGATGTTGTCGATCCTTCGTCCGGAGACGTTGTGATCGAAGCAGGTGAGTTGATCGATGAAGATAAAGCTGAGATGTTATCCAATTCAGCGATCGAAACCGTTGTCATCCGTTCCGTACTAACCTGCGAATCCAAACGCGGCGTCTGTTCGAAATGTTACGGGCGTAATCTTGCGACTGGAACGCTTGTCGACATGGGTGAAGCCGTTGGCGTCATGGCCGCGCAATCTATCGGTGAGCCGGGAACACAGTTAACCCTGCGTACTTTCCACATCGGCGGTGTGGCTTCCCGTATTGGTGAACAACCTCAAGCGTTGGCTAAGTCAAATGGTAAGATTACATTCGGCCAAGGAATCAAATTCCTTGAAAGAAAATCGGATAATTCCCGCATCTGCTTAAGCCGTAATGCACGAATTGAATTACATGAAGACGGACGCTTGGTATATGCTTACAAAGTTCCTTACGGCGCGACCGTAGCGGTTCGCGATGGCCAGACTGTAAAAAAAGATGATCTTATTATGACATGGGATCCGTATAATACGCCTATTATTTCGGAAAATGACGGAGTTGTCCAGTTCGACGGAATCAAGGAAGGTGTAACTTGCCGTGAAGAAGCGGATGAGGCGACCGGTATGAAGCACCTGGTGATCATCGATTCCCGCGACAAGAAAATCACACCGACACTGGTTATTAAAAAAGGCAGAGAAACATTAGAATCGCATATTCTTCCCACCCGAGCGTATCTTGTCGTCAAGGATGGCGATGACGTTGTTTCCGGCGATCCGATTGCGAAAATTCCACGCGAAATGTCAAAGACAAAGGATATTACCGGCGGTTTACCGCGTGTGCAGGAATTGTTCGAAGCCCGACGGCCTCGCGATTCCGCTATCGTCAGCGAAATTGACGGTTACATCAAAGTTGGTAAAATTTCTCGCGGCTATCGCGAAGTAAGCGTCGAAGGCAAAGAAGGCGAAGCGAAATCATATAAAATTCCATTCGGAAAACACCTTATTGTACATGACGGCGATTATGTGTATGCCGGTGAACAATTGTGTGACGGTTCGGTTGCGCCTCATGATATTCTTCGCATCAAAGGACCTTCTGAAGTTCAACGATATCTCGTCAATGAAATTCAGGAAGTATATCGTACGCAGGGCGTGAAAATCAATGATAAACACATTGAGATCATCGTTCGCCAAATGCTGCAACGCGTACGCATTCTGGATCCGGGTGATACGATTTTCTTACAAGATGATCAGGTTGATCGTTTGCGATTTCTGGATGAAAATCAGAAGATTCGTGAAAAAGTCGTTATTACCAACAAAGGAGATTCCAGTCTTAAAGACGGCCAGATTCTTACAAAAACTGAGCTTGATAAAATCCTTAAGAAATATGAAAAGAAAAAAGCTCCGGAATACAGAGAAGCAATGCCGGCAACAGCTGAACCTTTGCTGCTTGGAATCACTCAAGCCTCTTTAAGTACGGAAAGCTTCATATCGGCTGCTTCTTTCCAGGAAACTACTAAAGTTCTGGCTGATGCTGCTATCAGTTGCAAAACCGATTATTTACTCGGTTTGAAAGAGAACGTTATCATGGGACGCCTGATACCAGCTGGTACCGGTTTAAAGCAATATCAAGACATCCGCGTAACTTCGAAAGCCATCGCTGAAGAAGGTAAAAACGGAAACGGATCGAAGCGTTCAAAAAAAGAAGTCACAAAATAGACTTGTGAATTAGTTCGCTTTTTAAAGAAAGTGATGCTCAATTGAATTTAATTTGAGCATCACTTTTTTATTTTTAGTAAGATAAATATTTGATTTATATAAGATTAAAATTGCTATTTTTTTAAAAAAACACTTGTTTTCGATAAGAAAATAATATATAATTACTGCCTTTTATAAGGCCACTTAGTTAACCTTTTGTTTATTATATATTAATAAGTAAACAGGCCTAAATTTAGGCTTATCTTGCAACCAAATAAAGGAATGTATAAGTGAGTCAAAGAGTTAAAAACACGTTGAAAGTCTCTGTTTCTATTGTTTTTAGTTTGTTAGGTGTGTTTTTGGTAACCTCATTGATAACCGGCTACATTGGTGGCGATTCGGTTATTGACCAGCAAAGAAAAGAAATTGAAAAATTGCGCGAGGAAAACAGGCAACTGAAGATCGATAATTCAATTCTTCAAAAGTATAAATCGGATGTTGATGAAATCGATCAAAGAATTGCCAATCTTAAAAGTAATGGATTTTTGCCGGATAAGCTATTGATCCGCTATATTCAGCGAAAATCACGTGAGATGAACATTAGTGATGATTTTGTCATTAATGTTCTAAAAACTGAAAGCTCATTATGGCAATTTACAGATGGCGCATTGGGCGAAGTAGGTGGCTATCAGATTTTGCCTAGTACGTTGGCTCATTATCTGCGGCTTTTTGGTGTTGACGAAAGCCAAATTAATATTGAAGATTACCGCGACCTCAAGACTAATACCGAATGGGCGTACGTATTATTTTTAGATATGCGCCAGAAAAAGAAACGGCTGGAATGGAAAGATTGGAATACTGGATTTCAAACTGTCGCTCAAAAATAATCATCTATTTCGATCAGTTCCATCGTAAATTCAAGATCCCGTTAGATCAAATCTAACGGGTTTTTTATTAGCAAGATTGAGATGGAATTATTTGAAGTTTACATAATATATATTATATATCAAACACCAAATCAAAATGCTAATCGGGTTTCGATATATCGAGGAAAATAAAAAAGGCCGTCTTGGCAACGGCCGTTAATTCTAAGTTTAGATTTATTTTCCTAGTTGTGATTTTAAAGCTGCCAGCTCAGAATCGACGTTTGAATTGGATGTGAGCTTCTTGAACTCATCGTCCAAAGACGTCGATTCGCCGGCAAGTTCTGAATGTGCATCGGCCTCAGCTTCAACGTCTTCGATTTTTTTCTCGAACTTATCGAAATTAGCAAAAGCATTACCGCCAACGCCGCTCATTTGCTGAGCAATCATTTTCTTTGCTTTTGCAGCTTGATGTCTTGCTATAAGCGTATTTTGGCGAACGCGGGCTTCGTCTAGTTTGGCTTTTAATTGTGTTAACTGAAGCTTCATCTGTTCGGCCGTTTTAGTAGCTTCGGCCAAAGTCGGTTCTAATGAATTAACTGCGGTCATGTATGATTGTTTTTTAGTTAAAGCCTGGCTAGCAAGATCATCGCGTCCGGCATTGACGGCTTGAATAGCCTTATTTTGCCATTCGTCGGCGGACTTTTTGTTTTCGTTAAATTGCTTTTCGAGCCTTTTTTGATTAGCTATGGCGGATCCGACAGCGGTTGTAGCTTTATTCACAGCTTCTTCCATTTCAATGACCATTTGTTTGATCATCTTTTCCGGATCTTCGGCTTTATCCAGAAAATCATTGATATTGGCCTTCATAATGTCTGACATGCGTGCGAAAATTCCCATAACATACCTCCGTGTAATTTAGGTTAGTAGTATAGTCTATTTCAAAATATTAATTTAAACCTATTACCGTGTCTTGAATCAAGTAGTCAACGACCGCGTGAAAGCTTTGCCCGCTTTGCTCAAAGACTCTCAATTGCCTGTCCGCACTACTGCCTTCATCTAGAATTTTATAAATATAATTAATTTCATTTCTGCTTCCTAATTCATCAACTGATTCATCGATTAAACGAATGAGTTCGTAAATAAGATCTTTGACATGAACTTCTTCCTGCTTGCCAAAATCGACCAATTTGCCGTTCAAACCGTAACGGCTTGCGCGCCATTTGTTTTCTGAAATAAGCGCATTAGAATAATTGCGCCAACTGATGTTTCGTTTATATAGCTTGTGATATAAGGTGTGCATTAGAGCCTGAACCAATGCCGCAATAGCGATGGTTTCATCGGCGCGTGTCGGAAGATCACATACTCTGATTTCCAAAGTACCAAAGCTCGGATGCGGCCTGGCGTCCCACCAAATTTTTTTCCGATTGTCGATACAATTTGTCCTGAGTAATAAATTCACATAATTATCAAACTCAGACCATGATTCAAAATAAGGCGGAAGATCGGTCCTTGGAAAACGTTTGAAAATCTTCGTTCTAATCGATTTCAGCCCCGTATTTCGTCCAATCCAGAATGGCGAACTGGTTGACAAAGCCAAAATATGAGGCAAAAAATATCTTATCTGGTTGAGAATGGCAATACACGATTCATTATCCGGCATCCCAACGTGAATATGCAAGCCGAAAATCAAGTTCGCCCTGGCTAAGTCCTGCATATTTTCTACAATCTGTTTATAGTGCTCATGCTCACTGATTTCCTGCGTTTTCCAGTCGCTAAATGGATGAGTACTGGCTGCCACAATCTTCAATCCCCTCTTTTCTGCTAATTTAGAAAGCGTGCTCCGGAGTTTTGCAACGTCTTTTTTGGCCTCTTGAATCGTGTGGCAGATATGAGTGCCCACCTCCACTACTGATTGATGCATCTCCATCTTAATTTGTTCGGCCAAAATCATTTTGCCTTCTTCGAGTAACTGGGTACTTACATGAGAACGCAGTTCCTTTGTTTGCGCATCTACGATCTGATACTCTTCTTCAATGCCGAGTGTAAAAGAATGTTTATCGGGCATCTGTCCTCCCTTTTTTACGAACCGACTTCCTATTTTTCTTTAGTTGGGAGCGCTTTATGTTCTTATTTTTAGAGTTATCGATTGACTTACTCTTATGTTTTACTTTAATGCCCAGTCTTTTTTTGTTGAGAGTCTTAATCTTTTCAATCACAAATGTAGGTGTAGTTCCACCGCCGGCAGTAACATTTGCCAATGATGACGAGGATAACCGAGTTAATAGTCCTTCTGTTTTTGATCCAAACACATATGGGTCCAAGTCAACGACCATATCAACGAATTGGAGTGAATTGTTTTCAACTACTGGAAATGAAACCCGAGGAATTTTTACAATTTCTTGGACAACATAAGGCTCACCGTTTAAAGCTTCATTAATTACCTGACTCCATACCGTTCCTTCCGTTTCTTTCCCAAGATATACACCTTTTCCACCGTATTCGTCGTTAGGTTT
>JABWBZ010000199.1 GCA_013359335.1 bacterium | reverse complement strand
AAATACGTTAATAAAGAGTTTGTAGTAGTTCCCGGGACGAATGGTCTAGGATTTAATGAAGAAGATGCCGCTAAGCAATATGAGCAAATGCTTTCGGCTATTCAAGCCGCCGATCTGAATATCGAAATTAACGATCGGGCTGCCGATATTGACGTCGACATTGCAGAATCCGCTCGGAAGCTTGTAAACTATATGAGCCGCCGATATTTGGTTATGATGTATTCTTACGATGGGTACAATTACGATCGATGGTCGTTATCCCTTCGAGAATCACGCGATTGGTTTGAATTTAAAAAAATCAAAGAATTGGGCAATGCCAATCTATATCCGGTTCTGAAAAGCGACAAATTACGCGCTCATTTGAATAAGCGCATCGCGCCCTACATGTATCTTGCCAAAGAAGACATTACCATAAAAAATGTAAACGGGAGACCGGTTGCCGAGGGCATTGCCAAAGACGGCTATTATCTTGACGTAAGAAAATCCGTCAATGCGATCAACGATTCACTGATGGTCAACAAAATCGATACGGTTGGCAATTATGCCGTGATGCTGGAAGTCGCTCACTTGATAGGGAGCGTGTCGAATCCTGACAATGAATTTAACATTTCGGACGTTCTGGCGACCGGTGTGACGGACTTTTTCGGTTCGCCGCAAAATCGAAAATTCAACATCGGGCATGCGGCCAAAAATTTTCAGAATTTGGTTCTGCATCCCGGTGAAAGATTTTCATTTATCAAGCAGATGGGACGCGTCGACAGCACAACAGGATATCTAAAGGAATTAGTGATCGTTAACGGTGACAGCACCGAGCCGCAGTACGGCGGCGGCATCTGCCAGGTGTCCAGTACGTTATTCCGGACAGTCTTTTTTGCCGGTCTAGATATCGTAAATCGAGTTAATCATTCATTTGAAGTTCAGTATTACCGTCCGGTCGGCTTAGACGCAACGATATTTGATCCCGCCCCGGACCTTATATTCAAAAACGATACTGAAAATTTAATTTTAGTACAGAATTATGTCGATATTAAACGCACTAAACTTTATTTCAAAATTTTTGGTAAAAAAGACGGCCGCAAAGCGAGTTTTGAAGGGCCGGTATATGACGGACTTGTCGGCGAAAAACAGGAACACTATCGTTATACTTGGTTCCGTCATATCGAATACAAAGACGGAAAACAAGTTACGGAAAAATATCCCTCAGTCTACCGGAATAAGGATCTTATTAAAAAACACAATCCTGCAGCGGATTCGCTGGCTAAAGCCATGGCTGATTCGTTGGCTAAAGTCTTCGCTGATTCACTATCAGCCGTAAAAGCGGATTCGCTTAAATCGCAAACTGAAAACGAAATTCCGGGCGAAGAAAGCTCGGATCAGTCTGAAACGCCGTAATCTTCAAATATACGTGATATGACGCGCTGATTGGCCTTTGGAAATGCAAACCGCGTGAGCTCCTGCATCGGTACCCACCTGAGTTTTGTTGTTTTACGATTTTTTAATCTTCCTCCAAGATATCTCCCGTAAAAAAAATGCAGTACGATCGAATAGTGCGAATAGTGATGTTTGAAAGACATGATTGGATTTGTTATTCGGATGGTTATTCCGGTTTCTTCCCGAACTTCTCGTAAACAGGCGTCTTCAATCGATTCTTCTTTTTTTTGTTTTCCTCCTGGAAATTCCCACAAGTTTCCTAAAATCACGTTATCGGGTCGCCGCGCAATCAAAATTTTACGGTTTTTCACAACAACGGCGACGGCAATATGTCTGATCTCTCCACGGATTTTCTTTTTCCGTTTTGGCAATACTGAAGGATCATTCATTTCATGAAATGCCAGGCAAGCATGCTTCCAGCAGCATTGCCTGCAATCCGGCTTAGCCGGCCTGCAAACCAACGCACCCAATTCCATAAGCGCTTGGTTAAAATCGGATGCTTTGCCGTCAGGTATTAGATCAAAAATGAAAGGCGTGATAATTTTTTTAATAATGGTCGTATCGATGACTTTTGTGATTTTCAACAGCCGTGCAGCCACTCTTATGACATTGCCGTCAACAGCCGGATAAGGCTGATTATAAGCGATACTCAGAACCGAACCGGTTGTATAATTGCCAAAACCGGGTAATTGCCGCAGCGCCTCATAATCATTTGGAACAATGCCTTTATATTCCGAAACAATGATTTTGGCGGCGTTATACAGATATTTGGCGCGTCTGTAGTATCCCATGCCTTCCCACACTTTCATGACATTATCTAAGGAGGCGTTAGCCAATGAGAAAACATCGGGGAATCGTTTTAGGAAACGATGATAATAGGGAATGACCTGTTCGACTTGAGTTTGCTGGAGCATGAATTCGGAAATCCATATCGCATACGGATCCTTGGTACGCCGCCACGGCAAATCGCGTTTATGGCTATCGAACCACTTTAGTATTTTTTTTTGAAGTGTTTTTTTATTTTTTAGAATTGAAATCGAATAATTAATCGGCATAACCTTTAATTAATAAAGTAATGTTTGAATGATGAAAAATATAGTTTCGTCTCGCAGGAAGGCGATGTTTAATATTGATATTGGAAGAGTGTTTGCCTATATTTTTTTGTTTGCAGATTCTACAAATTTTGACCAACAATACCAATAGAAATTCATTTACCGGACGGATTATTATGATTTTAACCGACGCCCAGATATTGTCTGAAATGGAAAAAAAAAGAATTCTTATTGAGCCATTTCGCCGTGAATGCTTAGGTTCCAATAGTTATGATGTACATCTCGGAAGACATTTGGCGGTTTATGAAGAGGACGTGCTGGACTGCAAAAAAGACAATGCGATCCGCCATTTCGATATTCCGGATGATGGTTTTTTATTACTACCAACCAAACTCTATTTAGGTGTTACAGAAGAATATACTGAGACGCATGCCCATGTTCCTTTTCTTGAAGGTAAGTCAAGCATTGGCAGGTTGGGGATCGACATTCATGCTACGGCCGGTAAAGGCGATATAGGATACTGCAATACCTGGACATTGGAAATTTCAGTCCGGCAGCCGGTAAAAGTGTACGCCGGAATGCCGATCGGACAATTGATCTATTTCGAAGTTTCCGGTAATATTGAAATGCCTTACAACCGCAAGGAATCGGCAAAATACAACGAACGGACGGTCAAACCCATCAGTTCGCGCATGTTCAGAAATTTCAATCCGCAAACCAATCGATGGAAGTGAAACATCCTATCCCATGCCTTTAGCCAACCAAATTTTTACTTCCCTCATTCGCGCAATCATTTCAGAAAAAGATCGGTATTCCTTTCTAAAAATTTTTTCAAAATCTTTTTTTGAAAATATACCCACCGACGAATTAAGCGTCGTGTTGATCGACGGAAGTTCCAATTTGAACAGAATTTGGTGTGCATGTCATCGTGCTGGCGAAATTGATATCAATCACGATCAAACGCCAGTTGAATCAAACACTGGGTATTACAAAAAAATTTTTTTACAGGCCGAAATCTTCCAAAAGAAAGCCAATGAACCGGCTGTGCAGTGGCCCATTTTTTTAAACACAAATTATCCGGCCATTGCAGGCATGCCGGTTATGTCCAGTGATTCGGTGATGGGAGCCGTCAATGCCGGAAGGAGAAATGATTTTACCGATCCTGAACTGCAGTTATTACAAACCTATGCTGATCTATTGTCCTTGTCACTTCTATTTTACAAAACAAAAAATGATTATGATTCGGTTAACGGGCGCCTTAACCAGATTGAGACCGATCAGGCTCAGTTTCGCGAACGGATCGGTCAGGCTGATGAAATAATTGATACCGGCAAGTCGATCATGAAGCAGTTCAATGATTGGTTGACCGTACTGAATAACGAAGGTCACCAAATTCCGGAATCGACCTTACAATCGTTATTAGCGATTTGTGGATCGATGGGACAGGCTTTATCACTGTTGAAACCTGTTTCGGAATTCAATGAAAAGCTTGGACTAATTGACATTAAAAAATTTGTCGATGAACTAAAAGAAAATTTGCGTTTAGATATTCAACAGGAAAATTTAAGGGGAAATTCATCCGGTTACCTCATTGAAGCCAATTATGATGCGGTCTTACAGTCTTTTATCAATATATTTAATCAATTGAAAAAGACGGGATCGCCCGTTATCGGGGTCACGGTCCAAAATGAACGGGCGCATTTTCTGGTTACTTCCGGGCAGAATCTTCCTTATTATTTAATGCAGCAAGATGGACAGTCTTCAACCATACCCGTTCAGAATCCGGCTATTCACATTGAAATGATTAAACTGCGACTTTTAAACGCACAAGTAAATTTTAAAAACAATGGCCACGTATTGGATTTCGATTTTATTTTTCCTGTCGTGCCCGATCCAACGGCCGTATCGGATATAGAAAGCGCCGCACCCGTTCAGCAAAACGATGCCGTATTAAAACAAATTTTGATTGTCGACGACGATGACGCACTGCGGGAACTGCTGGCCGATATCCTGGGATCCCGCGGCTATCTCGTCACGGTTTCATCGGATGGGCTTAGAGCGCTTGAACTGATACGTCGGGAAAATTTTTCCTTGGTTATTTCCGATCTCGAAATGCCGAAAATTAACGGCGTTGAACTGGCGAAACGCATCAAAGAAATTAAATCGGAGTTGCCGGTCGCAATCATTACAGGGTGGGGGAACGATTTGAAGGAACATTCTCCATACTTCGATTACGTTCTTCCAAAACCGTTTAATCTTTCCGAAGTATTACAAATGGTAGAAAATTGCCTGACGATCAACACGACTGATCCTTCATGAGTACGAACCGTTCAATCTTAATAGTCGATGACGAAGAAAAAGTCATTGATGTTTTAAAAAAGACTTTTGAAGACGAATATACAGTCTATTCGTCGCTTGGCGGAATCGACGCACTTGATCAGCTTAAGCGCCACTCGATTCAGGTAATTATCACAGACGAACGGATGCCGAAGATGAGCGGTATGCAATTTTTAAAAGAAGCCCGTACTATTAAACCTAATACCGTTAATATCATATTGACGGCTTACACCGATATAACCGTCGCTATCGATGCCATCAATAGCGGCAATGTTTACAGGTATATCGTCAAACCGTGGGATACTGATGAGTTGCGGTTGACGGTTAGGCAAGCGTTTGAATTGTATTATTTGCTGACGGAAAATAAATCGTTGACCGATGAATTGTTACAAAAGAATAAGACGCTTGAGGCCAAAATTACCGAACTGAAAACGGCTCAGGAAAAATTATTACGTACGGAAAAATTTATGACGATAGGCCAACTCACGGCCAGTATAGGCCACGAACTTAAAAACCCTTTGTCGCGTATAAAGTCTTCAGCCGCCGTACTTCAATCTGAAATTACCGATGCTACTGATGAAGCGAAAGAATTACTGCGGATTATCGACAACGAAGTAATGATCTCAACCAAGATCATCAATGATTTACTTGATTTTTCCCGTGAGCGTGAGGCGATTCTCAATAAAACCAATCTTGATCACGTCATCGATCAGACGCTTCAGCGTCTGAAAATTCCATCGCATATTGTTGTTGATCGTAGCACCGTCGATGATATTCCAGATTTACTTTTGGACGAAGGCCAAATCCAGCAAATTTTGGTTAATATTATTCTCAATGGCATTCAAGCCATGGATGAAAACGGCGGAAAACTTTACATTCGCACTTCCGTTGCAGGCAACAAAGTTCAACTGTCAATCAAGGATACCGGCTGTGGAATGAATTCCGAACAATTGCAAAAAATATTCGAGCCGCTTTATACGACTAAACCAAAGGGCATTGGACTTGGGATGTCGGTTGTCAAGATGTTGCTGGATAAGCATAAAGCAGAAATTAAAGTTGAAAGCCGGGAAAATATAGGTACAACCGTTACGATATTATTTCCCGTTCACACAAATTGAATGGAGCGTTGATGTTCAAATCAGTCGAGGAACAACTGTCAGTCATCAAACGGGGAGCCGTCGATATCATTCCGGAAGAAGATTTAGTCAGGAAACTGGAACGTTCAATCCAACAAAATAAACCGCTTAAAATCAAATTAGGCTGCGATCCTTCCAAGCCTGATTTGCATATTGGGCATGCCGTTGTGCTTCGGAAATTGGCTCAGTTTCAGGAACTCGGCCACACAGCGATATTGGTTATTGGCGATTTTACCGGCATGATAGGCGATCCAAGTGGAAAAAATAAAACACGGCCTCCTCTTAGTCTGGAGGAAACCCGCGAAAACGGAAAATCTTATTTTGAACAAGCGTCCAAAATTTTACACAAAGAAAAGACGCAAATTAAATACAATTCCGATTGGCTTGGAAAAATGTCGTTTGCCGATGTCGTTAAACTGACGAGCAAGTATACGGTTGCAAGGAT